>JAIEQQ010000486.1 GCA_019747615.1 Phycisphaerales bacterium | reverse complement strand
CGCCGGACGAGAAAGCGATCAACGCGGTCTACGTGCGCTGCCGCACGAACACGATCATCGGCTCGTTCTTCGATGAGATGCGCCGCACGCAGGGCATCACGCCGGCCCTTCCGAACAACCAGATCGTCGCGCTGTTCCAGATCGTCGGCTCGATCGACCAGATCATCCTGGCCATCGGCGTCGCCGTCTTGGTCTCCAGCATCGTCTCGGTCATGCTCGCGGTCTACAGCAGCATGGGCCAGCGCCGGCGACAGATCGCGGTGCTCCGCGTGCTCGGCGCGACGCGTGGACGCATCGTCGGCCTCGTGCTGACGGAATCTGCGTTCATCGCGACCATCGGCGCGCTGGCCGGCAGTGTCCTGGCGATCGTGGGCATGCGGATCGCCTCCAGCGTCCTGCTGGATCGCACGGGCATCTACGTGGATCCGTGGATCGACCCGCTCTGGCTCCTCGTTGTTGGCGTCGCAACGGTGCTGCTCGGCGCGGTCGCCGGGATCGTCCCGGCCCTGAGCGCCTATCGCACCAGCGTGGTGCGTGCGCTTCGCCCGCTGGGCTGAACGAGCGTTGGTCTACGATCAATCGCAGCGAGCTTGTTCGGGCGCGATGGCGCGGTTGATCACGCAGCACGGAGTATGCGTTGAAACTCTTCTGGCTCATCATCTTGGCTCTGGCGGTACTGGCGGGCGTGCTGGTGTGGCAACGCACGAGCACTCCGCAAGGAGCCGGTCTGCCGCTGCGAGGTGGCGACGCGTCGTCATCGCCCGCATCGGGGATGGCGGCCCCGGCGCAGCCTGTGAGGCCCGTTGGGATGAACCCGACCGACGCGCAGGGGCCCGCACTCGCCCCGGTCGCTTCGCCGTCAACGGCGACGACCGCGAACACCGAGACCACGACGACAACGCAACCAACGCGCGCGCCCGCCGAGGCCGACGTCGCCGCAACACCCGCGGCCGCCGCTGAGTCGCCCGCCCCGACGCCCGAGACCATCCCCGACGCCTCCGCGATCTCACGCGAGCTCGACCAGCTCCTCGGCCATGCCGACGCCGATTTTGTCAAGCCCGCTCCGGTCGCTGCCGCCGCGTCTACTGCCTCCGCCGCAGATACCGGCGTCGCGGCGTCTTCCGACGCCAGCACGCCCAGCGCACCCGGCTCGCCCCGAATCACCCAGCGCGACGACGGCTCCATCCTCCTGGACGACCGCTTCATCGTCCGCGGCAAGGGCACCGAAGCCGACCCCTACCGGCTGCCCTGGGAAATCCTCGTCTCTGCCCAAGAAACCTACGCCCCGCGCAAGGGCCTGAAAAAGATGCCCTCGCGCCTCACGATGTTCGACAACACCCATGTCCGCATCAGCGGCTTCATCGCCTTCCCCATCACCAGCACCTCGCCCCGCGAGATGCTCGTCATGCTCGGCCAGTGGGACGGCTGCTGCATCGGCATCCCGCCCACCGCCTACGACGCCATCGAAGTCCGCCTCGCCAGCGCCCCCACGCCCGCGCAGCGCACCAGCACCCAGGGCACGCTCCGAGGCGTGCTGAAGATCGATCCGCTCGAAGATGCCGGTTGGCTCCTGGGCCTCTACGTCATCGACAACGGCAAGCTCAGCGTCGAAGAATGACGCCCGCCTCGATCCTGCATTTGCCCACGACCAGCATCACCCCCGCCTCGCGGCGTTCCCCAAGTCCCACTCACCAAGAAACGCCCAACACCATGGCACGCACCGTCCGACTCACCGCCACCGGCCCGCACCGCATCGATCCCGCCACCATCGCCCCCGGCAAGATGATCTCCATCTGCGTCTGCGGCCTCTCGCAGAACTACCCCATCTGCGACGGCTCGCACAAGATCACCCGCGCCGAAGAGCCCGGCGTGCTCTATACCTACAGCGCCGATGCCAAGGCGGTGATTGCCCAGCGTGCCGACGACCAGTATCAACCGCCCGCCGCCGCAACACCGGCAGACCAAGCGCCGCCTATCGCAGGCTCCTGAGCTCGCGAGCGAAAGCACATCAGATCTGAAACGCCGCCGCCCCCCAGCTTCACGCCGGGCTCGGCACCCGCTGCACGATCTCGCGCAGGATCGCCGAAGTCTGATCTGCGCCCGCATCGGCCAGCGAGCCGCGTGAGATCACGCGATGCGCACACACCGGCTGAACGCTGGTCAGAATGTCCTCCGGGATCACATAGTCTCGCCCGCGCAAGACCGCCCACGCGCGCGACGCCTGCGCCAGCGCCAGCGCCCCGCGAGGCGACACGCCAAGCTGCAGCGCCTCATGCCCGCGCGTCGCGGTGGCGATCGCGATGATGTAGTCGATCAGCGACCGATCAAGGCGGGCCGCGTCGGTCCGCTCCTGAAGCGTGACGACGCGAGCGGCGTCGATGACGGGCTTCAACTCGCCGAGCTTGTGGGCTGAGGGACGCAGTTCCAGCACCCGGGCCTCGTCCGCCGCGGACGGGTAGCCGACGCTGATGCGCATGAGGAATCGGTCGAGCTGATTCTCCGGAAGCTGGTACGTCCCGTGAAAATCCGTCGGGTTCTGCGTCGCGACGATCATGAACGGCTTGGGCAACTCGTGCGTCACGCCATCCACCGTCACCGATCCCTCGCTCATGGCCTCCAGCAACGCCGTCTGCGTGCGCGGCGTCGCCCGGTTGATCTCATCGGCCAGCACGATCGACGCAAAGATCGGCCCCCGCTTGAAATCAAACCGATCCTGCTCGCGCCGATACACGCTCACACCCAGAATGTCACTGGGCAACAGATCCGGCGTGAGCTGCACCCGCCCGAATGAGCAATCGATGGACCTCGCCAGCGCCGAAGCCAGCACCGTCTTGCCGACGCCCGGCACGTCCTCAATCAGGCAATGCCCACGCGCAAGCAGGCACGCCAGCACGCGATCGATCGACTCAGGATGCCCCAGGAAGACCGACGCGATACCGGCACGAAGAGCGTCCAGACCTTGTTCCATAAGGAGCGGAGTGTAGCGGGCGCGAGCGGCATCGATCGCCCGCACGCGTCGTGACCCGGCTCTCCACGGGGCGACGTCGAAGAAGGCATCGAGGCACGCGGCATCGAGGCATTGAAGCACCTCACTCTCACCTCGCCTACGAGCAGATCAGCAGACCCAAGAAAAAGGCCCGCGATCACTCGATCGCGGGCCTCAGTCTGCATTTCTTGCGCAGCCCACGCCGCGCTGAGAGTCACACGTTCTTCATTCACTCGCGACTCGCGATTCGAGTCTCGCGACTTCAATCAATACCGGTAGTGCTCGGGCTTGTACGGCCCGTCCACCGACACGTTCAGATACGCAGCCTGCGCCGGCGTCAGCTTCGTCAGCTTCACGCCGAGCTTCTCAAGGTGCAGACGCGCCACTTCCTCGTCGAGCTTCTTGGGCAGGATGTAGACCTTGTTCTCGGTGTACTTCACGCCGCTGAGCGTCGGCTTGTTGTTGGCGCTCAGCCAGAGGTCAAGCTGCGCGATCGTCTGGTTCGCGAACGACGTGCTCATGACGAAGCTCGGGTGGCCGGTGGCGCAGCCGAGGTTCATCAGGCGGCCCTCGGCGAGCACGAGGATGGACTTCTCGCTCTTGGTGCCCTTGTTGAACACGAACTCGTCGTACTGCGCCTTGATGTTGACGCGCGTCACGTCCTGGGCCTTGGCCAGGCCGGCCATGTCGATCTCGTTGTCGAAGTGGCCGATGTTCGCCACGATCGCCTTGTCCTTCATCTTGCGCATGACGTCCAGCGTCATCACGTCCTTGTTGCCCGTCGCGGTGATGAAGATGTCCGCCGTGGCGACGACGTCCTCCAGCACGTTGACCTCATAGCCCTCCATCGCCGCCTGCAGCGCGTTGATCGGGTCGATCTCCGTCACAATCACGCGGCAGCCCTGACCACGCAGGCTCTGGGCCGAGCCCTTGCCCACATCGCCATAGCCCAGCACGACCGCGACCTTGCCGCCGAGCATGACGTCGGTGGCGCGGTTGAGGCCGTCCACCAGCGAGTGGCGGCAGCCGTAGAGGTTGTCGAACTTGCTCTTGGTCGCGCTGTCGTTGACGTTGATCGCCGGGAAGGCCAGCTCGCCCGCCTTGACCATCTCGTACAGGCGATGCACGCCGGTGGTGGTCTCTTCGCTGACGCCCTTGATGCCCTTGAGGAACTTGGTGAACTTACCGGGGTTCTTGGCCTGCTCATCGCGGAGCAGCTCAAGGATCACGCCCCATTCCTCGGGCTCGTTCGCTTCGTCAAACGCCGGGACCTTGCCAGCCTTCTCGAACGCTGCGCCCTTGTGGACCAGCAGGGTGATGTCCCCGCCGTCGTCCAGGAGCATGTTCGGACCGTTGCCGTCCGGCCAGACCATTGCGACGTTCGTACACCACCAATACTCCGGCAGCGTCTCGCCCTTCCAGGCGAAGACCGGGATGCCCTTGGGCTCATCGAGCGTGCCGCCCAGATGCTGGCCGACGACGATGGCCGCCGCGGCTGAGTCCTGCGTGCTGAAGATGTTGCAGCTCACCCAGCGCACATCGGCGCCAAGCTCGACCAGCGTCTCGATCAGCACGCCCGTCTGCACGGTCATGTGCAGCGAGCCGAGGATGCGAGCGCCGGCCAGGGGCTTCTGGCCCTTGTAACGCGCACGCAGCGCCATCAGGCCCGGCATCTCGTGCTCGGCCAGACGAAGCTCCTTGCGCCCAAGCTCGGCCTGCGTCAGGTCAGCGACCTTGTAATGCAGGCCGTTCTTGGCCTTGTCGACGGTGGGAAGGGAAACCTTGGAGGGACGAACGTTGGGGACGGTGGTCATGTGAGGCTCCTTGGAAAGGCTTGAGGCTTGAGACTTGAGACGTGAGAAGCCGGCTCGGCCGGCCGAAGTGGGTCTAGTGAGCGGTCTCGGATTCGGCGTGTTCCTTGCGCAGAAACGCATTCAGAGAAATCAACATGCGACGAACTTCCGCCACCTGAGAAATCAGCGACTGTGACTCGACCTCGTTGAGGTATCCGAGCGAAGCTGAGAGGGTCAGCGCATACTCAACTTCGCAACTGGAAGCGATGGCGTGTTGGATCGCGTTCGCTCGCGCCCGATCACTGGAGTACCCGCAACTCTCGGCGATGTTCAGAGGCACTGAAGCCGCGGCGCGTCGAAGCTGGCTCGTGAGGCCGAAGCGCTCGTCGTTCGGGAACGCTCGCGTCGCGGCGTACACCGCGAGCACCGCTTCGTGCGCTTTCTTCCAAACCAAGAGCTTCCGATAGTCCTGCATTCAGTCCTCAAGCCTCATGTCTCAAGCCTCAAGTCTTTTCCTCGCTGTACACGCAAAGAGTCCCGGTCCCTTTGCTTCTGTATCGGACGGCAGCGCCTGAAGCCGCACATCCACGAGCCCCGCGGCTCCAAACATGCGGATCAGCTCCGGCGCGTTGAACCCCAGCCAGCGGTGGCCCATGGTCTGGCGATACGCAACGCGATCGTGCTCGATCATGTCCACCACCAGCGCGACGCCACCGGGCTTCAACACCCGCGCCATCTCGGCACACACCCGCTGCGGCTCTGGGATGTGGTGCAACACCAGGATGCACACCGCGGCGTCCACGTGCCCGTCGGCGATCGGCAGTTGCTCCAGATCGCCCCGCACGAACTCGACATTGCCAAAGGTTCCCAATCTCTGCGCCGCGGCGGCCAACATCGGCTCGCTCTGATCCACCGCGATCACCCGCGACACGCACGGCGCCAAAAGCTCCGAGGCGTTGCCCGTACCGCAGCCCAGATCGGCAACGACCCATTCCTTCGGCAGCAGCGGCAGCATCGCCTGCAATGTCACGCGCCCGCCGAACAGATCATTGCGAACCTCGTCCCACTCGCCGGCCACGCGCCCGAAGAACGACTTGGTGTCCAAGCGACGATCGTCCAGCACCGCGCGCAGGCGACGCAGATCCTCGCCAAAATCCGCAGACTCCGGATCATCCAGCCGCGTGCGGATCGCCGCCCAGAGCGCCCGGCTCTCTGGCGCAAGATCATCCATCACCAATCGGTAGATCGAGCTGGTCCCCTCGGCCCGCGAGAACAGCCAACCGGTCTCGCTCAGCAGCTTCAGGTGCCGGCTCACGGTGCTTTGCGGCAGCTGAAGCACCCGAGCAAGCTCGCCAACCGACAGCTCCTCGCGATCGAGCAAACGCAGGATGCGAAGGCGCACTGCGTCGCTCAGGGCGCTGAGGGAATCGACGAGCGGGATGTTCCGTGAGATACGCTTCATCCGTTTATCCGGATGAATGGTAAGAGGGCATCCACAGCCATGTCAAGCGGGGGGAGGCACGCGAGCGTGAATCACAAAGAGCACAAACAAAAACCGAGTCTTCTAGAAGACTCGGCGAAGATCGCTCTCAATTGTAAGGCCCTCGCAAGATCGTCTGCTCGATCAGCGGATCGTCTGCTCGTCCGGGCGCAGGCCGTAGGTAGTCCCGGCGAAGTCGGCGGACTTGCTCATGCGGCTGACGACATCGCTGTTCTTGGGGTCTAGGAAGAACGCCATGCGGAGGCGGCGGTTGGCCTCGGCCTTATCGCCGACCGAGAGGTAGAGGTCGTAAAGGGCGACTTGCGGCGCCACGGATTGGCCGCGATCGATGCGGGCGGCGGTCAGCAGGGCGGTTTTGGCGGTGTCTGGGTCGCCGGCGCGCTGGGCGAAGGTGCCGAGGCGGAGCCAGTTGTCGGTGGTGCCGATGGAGTCGGTGTAGCTGCGGAGCATGCGGAACATGTCCTCAGACTGATTGGCCTTGATCATCGCGTCGCAGAGGTCGTCGAGATACTTGGCGTTCGTCGGCTCCTGATAGTGCGCGGTCTTGAGCTGCTCGACGGCGTTGATGGGGTCGTTGCTCGCCAGCAGAGCGCGCCCGTAGGCGTTGCGTGCTTCGGCCTCGCCGGGGCGCTCGGCGAGATACGTCGCGTAGCGTGTGACGGCTTCGTCGTAGCGCTGGCCGCGTAGGGCTTCATCGGCGCGATGGCGCTCGTTGATGGGGCCTTGCCCGCCGCAGGAGGCGAGCAGCGCCAGCGGGATCAATGCGAGGGCGAGGAATGAGCGGGTGGTGGGGGTGAATCGGTGTGTGCGGTTGATCATGGGTGCGGTCCTTGCAGTCAGAGGCGACCAGGATCATATCGACCCGCGCGATACACTGCCCGCATGATTCCGGGACGCATGGTGTTGCTGGTGCATGAGCTGGACGACGGCACGCGGCACTTTGATTGGCTGATCCAGCGCCCGCAGGCTTTGGCGGCGGCGGGTGGGCCGATCGTGCCGCTGAATCCTGACGCCCGAGAGCTTTTGAGCTTTCGTGTCGCGGAGCGGATGGACGGCGCGCGGGCCTCGAAGTTCGCTGCGACAAAGATGGACAACCATCGCAACCTGTATCTGACATACTCCGGCCCGATTTCTGGCGGGCGTGGCAGCGTGCGGCAAGTGGCACGCGGCACGGTTCTGGAGGTGCAGGAACTTGAGGGCGCGATCGCGATTCGCGGGGCGTTTCTTCGGGGCGAGCGGTATCTGTGGGCGGGGATGGCGCAAGGCGGCCAGAGCGAATGGGCGTTTCAGCGGAGCCGGCGGCTGGGTGGGGCGGGCGGCGGGTCGGGGTCGGCGGACCATGGCGGGTCGATCGCGACCGACATGACTGGCTGGGGAACCTACGGCGCCGCGGCGTTTCTCGGCGGCGGGTGATGCGAGTTGAAGCGTTGCGCCTGCGGATCGATGAATCGTTCAGCGCACGCGTCGAACCCGATCCGCGGGCGTTCTATCATCTCGACCTATGCCCGTGCTCGCTGCAACCAACCTGAAACTCGCCTATGGCGAGCGGATCATCCTTGAGGGAGTGTCGCTTTCGCTTGAGCCCGGCGAGCGGATCGGCATTGTCGGGCGCAACGGCTGCGGCAAGTCCTCGCTGATGAAGATCATTTCTGGATTGATCCCCGCTGATGGTGGGATGGTGAGCGTGGCCAAGGGCTGCCGCGCGGGGTATCTGCACCAGGATCCGAAGTTTCCCGAGGGCGAGACGCTGCGTGGCGCCGCCGAGAGCGCGTTCGCGGAGCTGCATCGGCTGCATCTGGAGCTGGACAAGGTCTTTGAGAAGATGGGCACGGCGGAGGGTGACGAGCTGGATCGATTGCTCAAGACGCAATCGCGGCTTGAGGAGCAGATGGAAGCCGCGGGCGGGTACTCGATCGATCACAAGATCGAGAGCGTGCTGCACGGGCTGGGGTTTTTGGATTCGCAGTTCGGGGTGCCGGTGGTGGGCCTCAGCGGCGGGCAGAAGGGGCGATTGGCCCTGGCGCGGTTGCTGCTTGAGAGCCCGGACATTCTGCTGCTGGACGAGCCGACGAACCATTTGGATATTGATGGGTGCTTGTGGCTTGAAGCGTTCTTGAAAGACGAGTTCAAGGGCGCTGTCATCATGGTGAGCCATGACCGGTATCTGCTGGACAACGTGGTGAACCGGATCATCGAGGTCGAGCAGGCGCGGCTGATCGATTATCCGGGCAACTACGAGGCGTTCAGAGAGATCCGTGCGCAGCGCCGGCTCACGCAGTTCCGCGCGTTTCAGAACGAGCAGACGCAGTTCAAGAAGGAAGAGGCGTTCATCCGGCGGTACCGCGCCGGGCAGCGGGCCAAGCAGGCGCAGGGGCGCTTGAGCAAGCTGACGCGCGCGAAGGAATCCAGCACGCTTGAGCGCCCGATGGATGTCGAGGCGTTCAAACTCGTGCTACCGAAGGCCGAGCGGACGGGCGATATCGTCGTCAGCGCGCGTGGCGTCGCCAAGGCCTACGGCAATGAGGACGGCAGCACCAAGACGCTCTTCAACAACCTGGACGTGATCGTCTCGCGCGGCGAGCGCTGGGGCGTCATCGGCCCCAACGGTGCTGGCAAATCCACGCTCATCCGCTGCCTCTTGGGCGAGCAGGAGACCGACGAGGGCAAGGTGAAGCTCGGCGCGAACGTGAAGGTCGGCTACTACCGCCAGAGCCACGATCATGTCGAGACCGACACGCGGGTGTGGGAGTATTTGCAGCGCGTGATCCTGAAGGAAGCGCCGGGGCAGCAGGCCAGCGAGCAGCAGGCGCGAAACCTCGCGGGCGCGTTCCTCTTCAGCGGTGATGAGCAGGAAAAGCAGATGCACCTGCTCAGCGGCGGCGAGCGATCGCGCGCAGTGCTGGCGGGCTTGCTCGCCAGCGCGAAGAACGTGCTGGTGCTTGACGAGCCGACGAACCACTTGGATATTCCGTCAGCAGAGCGGCTCGAAGAGGCGCTGGCGGCGCCCGATCCGGAGGGCGACGACGACACGGGATTCGATGGGACGCTGCTGCTGATCTCGCACGATCGCGCGCTGATCGATGCGACGTGCGACCATTTGCTGATCTTTGACGGCAAGGGCGGCGTGATCGTCTTCAACGGCTCGTACAGCGATTGGCACGAGAAGCAGTTGCAGGAGAAGAAGGAAGAGGCCCAGCGCGAGAGCGAGCAGAAGCGCCGGCGCGAGGACGCGGACAAGCAACGCCGCGCGGCGGAGGAAGCGAAAAAGCGTGACGCCGAGCGGGCCAAGTCGCAAGGTGGCGGGGGCAATGGTGGCGCGGTGGGCGGTGGTGGGGGTGGATCGCGCCCGACGAATCGGAACAACCCGCTGGCGAAGTTCACCAACGAACAGATCGAGCAACGCATCCAGAAGGTCGAAGCGCGGATCAAAGAGATCGACGTGTCGCTCGCGGACGCCAACGTCTGGCGCGATCCGGCCAAGTGCGAGAAACTCGGCGACGAGCGGCAGAAGCTGGCAACAGAGCTTGAGCCGCTGGAGTTTGAGTATCTGAATCGGATGGGCGGGGCGTGAGGGGGAAGGGATCGAGGGAACAAGGGAGCCCTGAGCGCAAGCTCAGGCTTCAGCCTCCGGCATCGAGATACTCCAAGACGTCAAAGTACGCAGTGCACGCAGAGATTGCGGGGGAACGCAGAGAAGACAGGGAACTTGTACACGGAGCCGACGGAGTGGCGCGGAGGTACGCGGAGGGGTAGGGGTCGGCGAGTGGCGCGCTCAATGCCACGCCCCCGGCATGGGCTTGCTGAAGACATCGAAGTCCCAGAGCG
>JAIEQQ010000415.1 GCA_019747615.1 Phycisphaerales bacterium | reverse complement strand
CGATAGCTGTCCAGCACTTGGCCACCGCTCTGCGATGGCCAAGCCGCCCGCGCTGGCCTAGCATCCCTTCCCACCCATAGAGCCCAGGTGGCGAAATTGGCAGACGCACTACCTTGAGGTGGTAGCGCCTTCACCGGCATGGAGGTTCAAGTCCTCTCCTGGGCATTTGCACGCGGCGTTCTGGCGATCACTCGCCCGACCGCCGCGTGTGCGTTTGGGGGGAAACAGAAGGCACTGGGCACTGGGCACTGGGCACTGGGGACTGGGCACTGGGAGAAGCTCAAAGCTCAATCGCTCGACGTCGGGGGTCGACTTGCTGCCGTGAGCTTTGCTGCTTTGTGCTTTGCTGCTTTGAGCTTTGCTGCTTTGGGCACTGACCGTCGCGTTGCCGCGGCTCGATCCCGCGTTCCCTGGACCCTTGGTCCCTTGTTCCCTTGGTCCCCCGATCCCTTCGCCCCCCTCACACCACAATCTTCGCCCCCGCCACGATGTCCATCGCCGGCCCCTGGGCGATCAGCGACTCCATGTCCATCGCGGTGCTCGGCGGCAGCTCCAGAACGCAGTCGGGCTCGCCGGTGGCCTTCCGCGGGACGCGCACGCCGGCGCGCTCCAGCCACGCCGCGGCTCGCGCCGTCTGAATCTCGCGGCAGGTCTGCGGCGAATCTGACACTCCCGGCGCCGTCGCGTTCTTGATCGGCGCGAACTCATCGACACGCAGCGACTCCATGACAATCGACGACTCGCACATCGCCAGCGCATCGAACACGAACGTCTCGAGCTTCACCGCGTTGTTCGATGTCGGCTCGACGCGCTGGCCGGTGGTCAGGTCAACATGCGGCACCTTCTTCTCGGCGCGGTGATACGGCATCGACGCGCCTTGGCCCCCCGCCCCCCCACCGCCGCCGCCCCCACCGTTCAGCCGCTCAACGAACTCGACTGAGAGCACGTGCACCGCCGCGTTGCCGGCGTTGAAGACGAGCCGCCCGCTCGCATCGACCGCCTCGGTCAGCGCCCGCGGCATGTCCGAGTACTCAACGACACCGATCTTGCCGCCCGCCCCCATGCGCGCCAGCACGCCGACCTTCTCGCCGGCGTGAGCCTTGGCCACCATCTTGCTGCTCATCTGAGCCGAGGAATCGGGCGCGAACGAGTGCAGGCCCAGGAAGACCGGGTCGATCACGCGGACCAGCGGGTTGTCGATTTGCGTGTAGGAGATGTGGCGGACGCCGCGGCGCTTCATGTCCGCGATCGCGCCGCTGACCATGAGCGCGCGGATACTGCCGCCGTGACCATCGGGGTTGACCGCCGGCTCGTGCAGGTCGCTGAGGAGGATCTTGCCGGTGGTGATGTCGAACGACGGCATGACGCCCTGCGGGAAGAACATCACGTGGTGACGGTCGAGGCCCAAGTAGGCCTTCAGCTTGCAGAACTCGCGCGTCTGCGCCACGTACAGCGGGCTGGTCTTGATGTACCAGGGGATGCGCACGCCTGCCGGGCAGAAGGCTCGCTGGGCCGCGATGATCCAATCGGCCAGACACGCAAAGAGCGGGATGTTTGAAACAGCCCCGGCGGGATAGCAACCCTTGGGCCCTTCAAAGCCCAGGCGCGAGCCTTGGCCACCGGCGACGGTGAACGCCGCGACTTGGCCGCCGGCAATCAACTCGATGCCCTTGGCGCGAAAGTGTGCGCGATCCCACGCGCCGCGCCCGGCGGTGCTGGTGCAATCGGCGGGGTAGTAGGCAGGGGGCGAGAGCTCCGAATCGCCGTGGGCCGCGGGCTTGGTGAGGACGTACTCGCGCACGAGGCCGGGGATCGCGCCGAGATTCATCGAAGCGATGTTCGCCAGCAAGCGGGCCTGCTTGGTCGCGTCAAGCCGCTCGAAGAACGTGAGCAGGTGCTCCTGCTGGATCGAGGCGAGGGATTGGCGGATGGTGGCGAGCGACGGGCTGGACATGGTGGGCTCCGGGAGACCAGGGATCAAGGCACGGAGGGATCGAGGGACAGGATACCGGGCGGCGCGGCGGGCGTGGTGCGCCGGGTGCGGGATGCGGGGGGTGCGGGGCGTTGGCCGGCCGCGGGTATCCTGCACCATGCGCAACCTGCTGACCCATCCGACCCCGCCACGAACGCTGCCGCTGATTGCGCCCTCGATCCTCTCGGCGGACTTTGGCCAGATGGCCGCCGCGTGCAAGGGCGTGATCGCGGCGGGCGCGGATCTGCTGCACCTGGACGTCATGGACGGCCACTTCGTTCCGAACCTCACCATGGGCCCGGATCTCTGCCGCGGCGTGCGCAAGCACCTGCCCGACGCGTTTCTCGATGTTCACCTGATGGTGACCGACCCGGAGATGTTCATCAAGCCGTTCGCCGAGGCGGGCGCGAATCACCTGACGTTCCACGCCGAGGTGATCCCGGCGGGCCGCATCGCCGAGGTCATCGGCAAGATCCGCGATCAGGGCATGACGGCGGGCCTGGCGATCAACCCCGGCACCGACGCCAGCGCGGTCCTTCCGCACCTGCCGGTGCTCGACATGGTCCTGGTGATGTCCGTTAACCCCGGCTTCAGCGGGCAGTCGTTCATTCGCGACGTACTGAGCAAGGTCGAACGGATCAGCGACGAGCTCATGCCCGTGCAGCGACTCGAAATGGACGGCGGCATCAACCCGCTCAACGCCGAACTGGTCCGCGAGGCCGGATGCGACGTCATCGTGGCGGCGTCGGCAATCTTCGGCAAGCCCGTGGAGAAGCACGCCGCGATCATCCGAGACCTGCGCGGCCTCGGACCGGCGTGATTGTCGCGCGCAGCGTCTCTCGCAAGTCGGGTCCGTCACCTCGGGGGCTCGCCGAAGACACGACGCCGGCCAATCGCCGTAGCATCGCGTTACGGGAACACGCAGCCGCCGCCGGCGGCGCAACAACAGCGCCCGACCTAGAACGCAGGTCGCTTCCCGTCTACGTGCGTCTTCGCTTCCGGCCGCTTACTGAACGCCGTCCTTCGCGGCCATGTACTTGATCAGGTCCACGCAACGCGCGGCGTAGCCGGCTTCGTTGTCGTACCACGACACGACCTTGAAGAACCGCTTGTTCAGCTCGATGCCCGCCTTGGCGTCAAAGATGCTGCTGCGGCGATCGCTGATGAAGTCGCTGCTGACGACTTCCTCTTCGGTGTAGCCCAGGATGCCCTTCATCGCGCCCTCGCTGGCGCTCTTCATCGCGGCGTTGATCTCCGCGAGGCTCGTGTCCTTGGCGGTCTTGAACGTCAGGTCCACCGCCGAGACATCGGCCGTCGGCACGCGGAAGCTCATGCCCGTGAGCTTGCCCTTGAGCGCGGGGATCGCGAGCGTCACGGCTTTGGCGGCGCCGGTGCTGGCGGGAATGATGTTCTGGTAGGCGTTGCGCCCGCCGCGCCAGTCTTTCTTGGACGGGCCGTCCTGCGTCGGCTGCGTCGCGGTCGCGGCGTGGATCGTGGTCATCAGGCCCTCATCGAGGCCGAAGGCGTCGTTGATGACCTTGGCGATCGGCGCCAGGCAGTTGGTGGTGCAGGAGGCGTTGCTGACGACGGTGTGCTTGCTGGCGTCAAAGACCTCGTGATTCACGCCCAACACCAGCGTCGGCACCTGGGCCGGCTCGCTCTTGGTCGGGGCGGAGATCACCACGCGCTTAGCGCCCGCGGCGACGTGGGCGCTGGCCTTCTCGAAATCCGTGAACAGCCCGGTGGACTCCAGGACGTAGTTCACGCCCATGTCCTTCCAGGGGAGCTGCGCGGGATCCTTGATCGCGGTGGTCTTGGTGACCTTGCCGTTGACGGTGAAGCTGCCGCCGGTCTCGGTGGCGGTGGCGGAGATCTCGGCGTGCTTGCCGTTGAGTGAAAACTGGCGGTGCATGGTGTCGTACTTGAGCAGGTACGCGAGGTTGTCCGCCGGGACCAGGTCGTTGACACCGACAACGTCGATGCCGTGCTCGGCGGCGATGCGGTAGACGAGGCGACCGATGCGACCGAAACCGTTGATGCCGATGCGGATTGCCATTTGGGGGCCTTTCAGGGCGGGGGGTGAGGGGGATTGCGTGGGAGGTGGGCCGTGAGACTGCGTGAGGCAAGGGTGGATATAGAGAGCGACTGACAAACCCGCGGAAGCGGTTGCGCAAGGATAGAGGAGCGAGTGCGAGAGGTCGAATGGGGGTGGCGGGAGATTGGAGGGTGCGCGCCAACGAAAAGCCCCCGCCGGGCGGCGAGGGCTTGCGGTGCACGGGCGATGTGGAGTGAGCGCTGGGCCTGTCGATCAGTTCGTGCAGCCGTTGAAGAACGCGGCGAAGAAGGCGTTGTAATCCCCTTCGGTCACGCCGTTGTTGACACCGGTGGTGGGCAAGACATTGCCCGCGTCATCGGCAACATCGCAGTACAGCTCGGGAACAAAGAAGCCGGCAAAGAACAGGTTGTAGTCGCCCTCGGTAACGCCGTTGTTCACGTAGCCCGTCTCGGCCGGTCCGAACGGCGGAAGTGGCTGACCATTGTCATAGGCGATATCGCACGGATTTGCGATGCCCGCATTCGCGCACTGGTCCGAGAGGAAGAACTCGACGGCCGTCTCCGCGGCGATGGTCGGATCGTTTGCACCGAGGCCAATGTCACAGCGGATGCCGGTCGTCGCGAGGACGCGGTACGTGCCGGAGGCAAACGTCATGGTTCCGTTGCCGCCGAGCTTCCAGTCTCGGCCGTTGGTGTTTGCCACGGGCAGCAACGGAACCTGGTAGTTGGCCGTGGGCACATCGGTCCATATCGAGGTCGAGGGGTTGAACGATTGCAGCTTCAGCGTCGACGCGTTCACGTTGCGAACCGGACCGTAGAACGAGATCGTGGCGGCGGACTGACGGGCCGGATCATTCGGAACATAGCCCGTGAACGCGTAGCGGCTGAGTCGTCGCGTTCCTGCGACGGGGTACGGCACGAAGTCCTGCGTCTTGACGCGGAAGGGCACGAGGCCGACGGCACCGCCGCCAACAATTGTCGAGGATTCGTCGTACGCAGGTGTGGGCGACAGAATGGAACCGGTCGGTCCGCCGATTCGGACGTCGCCCGTCCATGTGCCCCCTGTGTTCGCGGCGTTCAGGATGACCTGACCAGAGATTCCGGCCACGAACGGCGTGGCGGTGCCGAAGCTGAGGGTACGGCCAGCGGGAAGTGAGCCGTTGACGCGGAGGGTCGCGCCGGGCTCGATCGCGGCGAATGAGGCGTTATCGTTGAAGTTGCGGATGGTGAATGTCCGACCGGCGACGAGCTTGCCGCCGACCTGCACGGGCCCGGCGGTATCGCGCGTTACGCTGACGTTTGCGTTCAGGTCGGTGGCGACGAAGAGACCCTTGCCTGCTTGAGGCGCCGTGTAGATGCCGTCGAAGTTCAGCGTGCCGACAACCGGGCCGCTGGTGGTGCGGAACTCGCCGATCTCCGGGGCGGGGAGGGAGCCGGGGCCGCGGAGCGTGCCGTAGAAGGCGGAGCAGACGATGCGCGTGATGAAGGAGTTGGCAATGTTGCCGTCGTTCTTTGCGCTAATCGTAACCGGACTCGTCGGTGTACCGATAGTGCCGGAGACGTTAAGATCGATGATTACACCGTCCTCGACATTGATATTTCCGAGGATTGATCCAAACACTCGAGTATTCAGCAGGTTTGAGTTTGCGCTAGGATCGCGATCGACGATCGTAATGCCTCCAGTAATGGATCCACCGATTTGAGCAAGGTTCCATCCGTGTGCTCGGACAGTTCCGACATTGCCAGATGTTCGCACATTGGTTATAATAAGGTCTCCACTGCTCGTGCCAGACGTGACAAAATCAATAGTTCCAATCTGCGACAGCGGGTCATTGTCGGTCGGGCCAGTAATTCAAAGTTGAATCTGCTGAGGCGTCGCAATCTCGACAATCACATATTCGAGCTTGTAATTTGGGTCATTCGCGCGAAGCGTAATTGTGGTGGGTCCGGGGACATGGCCGACGAAGATTCTGATTCTCGCACTAAGCGAGTCGCCGGGGGTCAAACTGTTCTCGGTAATCGAGTTGTTTATGCCCGGCCCTATGGGATTCACGCCGACGTTGAACAACTGTCCGCTGGTCCAAGTAGTTGCAACGAACAAATACACAAACATCGTAAGACATGTTCTTCCAAGTGTCATCGCCTTCTCCTTTTAATGTTCACCAATGCGACGCAACCGATCAGCAATACAGAGCTTCCAGGGCCGGGAATGAGCGCAGCAATACGAAGCCCGGAGATTGCACTCAGTTCGTCCGGTCGAGTGCTCCACGGGAAACCCCCGTATAGTGAATCTGTCGATTCTGCCACGAGATCTCGACGTCCACTTCCGGAAACGAAGCGATCTTCGCGCCTCGATGTGGTGTCCTCATTCCAGTCCCTTGAACTTCCCGAAAGATCGAACAATCCCCATGGGCTTTGCGTGTTCTGGTACGAACCGACCGGCAAGTACCAAGAAAAGAGAGGAATGCCCTCCAACCCCGCGATGGACTCGCCTCCATTCTCGGGAAAGTCGTATCTTGGAGCGACGCTGGACGCGTGTGGATACTCCCAATACCCCGCCTGTCCGGCGCCATTCCGGTTGGGATCGAAGTAAGCGGCTTTGACCCATTGATCCCGTGTCGGGATATAGAACCGTGCCCCGGCGTTGTGAGTGATCTGATCCGTGAAGGTGTTGTTTGGACCGTTGCCAAATGTACTTGTGTCGTACGCGCCATTCTCGAACGCCGCGGCGTCGTTTCGCTGGTCGTTGCAGAGCCAGTTGCAGTATCGTGCGGCCATCCGCCATGACATGTTGGCCGCGTAGTTCTCGGCACCCGGGCTGGTTACGTAGCGTCCCTGCGAGGCGTCGTACCCAACGAAGACGCTGCCGAAGATGCCCCACTGGCGGGCAGGGTCGTCGCCGCGCGCGATGATGTGCGGGAGATAGGCGTTCGCGAAGTTGACCCATTGACCGTTGGTCACTTGTGTGCGGGCGATACGAAACGGGTCAGCGACGGCGCCTGCTCCAGCGTTGTTGCCGAACTGGCCACCCTCATAGCCAGCGTTCCCCGGCGCACCGACGGTAACAAACTCATGCCCAAACTCGCGGGTGATCTCAGCACCATTGGCAATCGCCCTCGCCGACAACGGCGGCAGATCAGCCCTCGCAACATCCGAGGCAGCGGCCAACATGAGCCCGAAGCTCACGATAAACGCGGTCGATCGCACTGCACACCACAACTTTTGACGCATCGTCGCGCTCCTTCGGTGAACTCCCGCGAACAGCATACGCGAGCATGCTCATCGCGGGTGCGAAGGAAAACCCGTAGTCATTCGATTCACACGATCTTTGCGAACGGCCGGCGCGGGTCGGTGTGGGTCGGCGCTCCCCCCCGTCCCGAGCTCTCGTGTGCTTGCAGGTTGGCCAGGTCCGCCTGGGACAGGCGGGCCACCTAGACGCGGGGAGGCCACCGCACGCCCGCGTTCACCGCCGCCACCGCACCACGCCCCCCACCACCGTCATCACCGCTCGCGACCGCAGCTCGCGCCCGAGGAACGGCGTGTTGAATGAGCGGCCCGCGAGTTCGGCGCGGGTGAGGTTCCAGCGGGCACTCGGATCGATGATCGTGACATCGGCCGGGCCGCCGACGGCGAGTTTGCCGAGGCCGCGGGGGGGGGTGTCGAGGGCGCAGAGCTTGGCGGGCTCGATGGTCATCATCGCGATCAGCCGCGGCCAGTCGATGACGTTGCCCTCAACGAGGGCTTCGTAGTAGAGGCTCAGCGCACTCTCAAGACCAATCAGCCCGAACGACGCGGCGTCGAACGGAACGTCCTTCGACTCCGCCGGGTGCGGCGCGTGGTCGGTGCCGAGGACTGTGATCGTGCCGTCGGCGATGCCTTGCTTGATCGCGTCCTGGTCGGCCTGCTCGCGGATCGGCGGGTTGACTTTGTAGCGAGTGTCGTAGCCGCTGGATTCGATGAGGTCGCACGTGAGCAGGAGATGGTGCGGCGTGGCCTCGGCCGTCACTGGTTGACCCTGCGCCCGCGCCGCTCGCACGATGTTCACGCTCTCGGCGCTGCTGATGTGCTGCACGTGGTACGCACAACCGATGTTGCGATTGAGACGGATGTCGCGCTCGATGATGATCTCTTCCGCGGCCCGGGGCCAACCTGCCAAGTCCAGTCGCGTGGACGTGATGCCGGCGTGCATGACCGAGCCGCGGGTCATCGTCGGCTCCTGGCAGTGCTGCATCAGCGGCTTGCCGGTGGCCTTGACAGTTGCCAGCGCGCGGCTCATCAGCCCCGCAGACGCGATGCAATCGCCGTCGTCAGAAAAGCCGCAGGCGCCGGCGCGGGCCATGAGAGCGATCTCGGCGAGTTCCTCGCCGCGGCGCGCCTTGCTCACGGCGCACACCGGAAACACGCGGCACGCACCCGTCGATTCCGCCCTCGCCATCACGAAGTGGACCATCGTGTCGTTATCGAGCGCCGGCGTGGTGTTGGGCATGCAGCAGACGGTGGTGAACCCCCCACTGGCGGCGGCCCGCGTGCCGCTGGCGATGGTCTCGGCACGCTCATTGCCCGGCTCTCGCAGGTGGACGTGCGGGTCGATGAGCCCGGGCGTGACCAGATGGCCCGCGGCGTCGATGACCTCCGCCGCGGGTGAGCGCGAGAGCCCGCGCCCGATCTCGACGATGACGCCGTCTTTGATCGCGATGTCAGCGACCGCGTCGTGGCCGGAGAATGGATCAATGACTCGCCCGTTGGTAACAAGGAGTGTGGACATCGGGCAGAAGGTAGCCGCGTGGCGGCGGAGGCGTGGTCGGGGGGTCTGGATCGCGGAGGTTACGGACGGGAGCGGAGAGGTTGTGTTCGCTCGCTTTGCCCGGGTCAGATTCTTTCAACGAAGCGACGGAAGGAAGGGAAGGGCACACGCGAGGGTCGTAACAGCACGGCACATCAACGCAGTTCGTCTCGAGGCAGTCATGCTGAGAGCACCAAGGCTCGACGCGCGAGCACGCGGAACCCGTGTCGCACCACCATCACCCGACCACGCGCTGAGGAGCCGGTCTCGATTTGAGCTTTGCTGCTTTGCTGCTTTGAGCTTTACCCGTCTCCCCTTCCATCCCTTCCCTCCCTTCCCTCCCTTCGTTGATCAATCCGATCAGTCGGTCAAGCCAGCACACGCAACCTTTCCGCTCCCCTCCGCTTCTCCGCGATCAAGGTTTCCCGCATCTTCGAGATCAAGGGCACCAGCGAGGTAGAATCGACGATGAGACAGAACTTTGCGGGCGTGGTGGCGGCGGTCGGGCGCGTGGGCGTGTGGTGCGTGGTGGTCGCGTGCGCGCTGGGCCTTGGTGGCTGCGGTGCGTCCAGACCCGACGGCAACACGGCGCTCTCGGCGGTCGCGGACTCGATCTTCCGCGACGACCCGGGCACGGAGTTGATCGTCCACGACGTCGCATCGGTGCGCGCATCGGACTTTTCCACTCAAGGCGCCGCGACGCTCACCACGGTGCTCGGGCGAGACGCGTGGGCCGCGATGCAGCTTGCGGAGCACGGCACGCCCGAAAGCACGCCGACGCTCACGACGACCGAGGGCAAGGCGTATCGCGCCGGTGCGATCCTGACTTCACCGGTCATCGAGCTGCGGCGGCCGGTGCAAGAGATCCTGCCGAGCTGGAACTTCGACGTCGCAAGCGATGGAGCTGGCGTCCGAGTCGAGGTTCGCGCCGGCAACACGCGGCTCGCTCAGTGGACACCGTGGTTTGATCTCGGCGGCGCGGGGATCGAGCGGCCCGCGAGCTGGGGCCCGGTCCAGACCAAGACCTCGGGCGAGTTTGGGGCTCGCGTGGATGTTGATGTGCTGGTGATGACCGGTGTGCCGGCGGACCGGTTGCAATATCGGTTGGTTGGGTTTGGGGCTGGCAACGTGTTC
>JAIEQQ010000593.1 GCA_019747615.1 Phycisphaerales bacterium | reverse complement strand
GCAAGACGTCCACTGGTCCTTCGGCCTCGTCGGCTACTTCCCGACCTACACGCTGGGCAACCTCTACGCGGCTCAGTTCTGGGAGAAGATCAACCGCGACATCCCCGACCTGGACAAGCGCATGGCCAAGGGCAACTTCGCCGATCTGCTCGGCTGGCTCCGCCACAACATCCACCGGCACGGGCGTCGATATCGCGCCGCGGATCTCTGCCGCAAGGTCACCGGCAGGGACCTCTCGGTCGACCCGCTCATGCGCCACCTCGAAAGCAAGCTCCGCGGCGTCTACGGGCTCTAACACGGATACTCGTTAAGTCCCGCCGCTCGGACGTCGTGCCTGAGGCCCTGCAAAGGCACGGGTTGAGCTCTCGCACGCGCATTGGGCATCGAGTACTCGTGTAAACCGCGACACGCCCGAGCCCCCGCGACACGAACCCGCACGCGCAAAACCCCCGGCGCACGCAGCCCCCGCGCGTGAAGCTGGGCGCTCTTGGCGTGTTCTTGTTCATCCCTTGATCCAGTCTTCACGCCACGCGGCGTCCGGCGATCGCGCACGCCATTAGCATCCCCCGAATTCGGCGGAGCCCTGTCCCGCTCCCGCCACACACCCCTTCGAGGAGAGAGATCATGCGTATCGCATCAGCCCTTTGCGTCTCGTCCGTGCTCGTGCTCGCCGGCGCCGCAAACGCCAGCACCATCATCACGCAGTGGAACTTCAACGCCCCAGCGATCGGCGCGAACAACTCGCCCGCGCCCAGCATCGGTGCCGGCTCCGCCACCCCCGTCGGCATGACCAACAACGCCAACAACGCCGACATCCTTCTCGCCGCCGGCATCGTCCTCTCCTCCGACCCCGCAATCCCCGCCAACAACCGCGCTTGGCGCGTCCGCGGCAGCGTCACCAACGGCTGGTCCGGCACCACCCAGCTCCTCTCCGGCGCCCGCTTCAACGCATCCACCGTCGGCTATAGCGACGTGATCGTCGGGCTGGACCTCTTCGCCACCGACGGCTCGCCCCGCCACGCCCAGTTCCAGTACACCCTCGACGGCACCTCCTTCACGTCCTTCGGCGGCCTCCTGGACTTCAATACCACCTTTGACGGCTGGACCACCCTCACGTTCAACCTGAACTCGATCGCCGGCGCCTCAAACAACCCGAACTTCGGCTTCCAGATCGTCTCGGCGTTCTCGCCCGTCGCGTTCACCAACGCCAACGGCCTGCAGCCCGCCAACACCGCCTTCCAGCGCGCAAGCGCCAACAACACGGTCTACAACGGAAGCGCCGGCAACTACCGTTTCGACATGGTCACCTTCAGCGGCACCATCCCCACCCCGGGCGCGATGGGCCTGCTCGGCCTCGCGGGCCTCGCCGCATCGCGCCGTCGCCGCGCGTGATTGACCTGTGGTTTGCACGCCGCATCGCGGCGTCTGACAGATACCTCGTGACGACGACCTCTCAACGGGTCGTCGTCACTTCAGCTCGGATCGGGTTCCTCAATCGCCGCGGGCTCAGCCTCGGCGCTCGCGCTCGAGACGCCCAGCACGCGCTTGAGCACCTTGTCCAGCAGCGCGTTGACGAAGCCGGGAGACTTGTCGGTCGAGAACTCCTTCGCCAACTCCACCGCGTCGTTCACGACGATCTTGGGCTTGTCGCTGCCCGGCCCCTTGGTCATGTCAAAGTGTGCCAGCCGCAGGATCGCGCGATCCACCGCCGCTTGTCGATGCGCGGGCCACGTCGGCGCCAGCTCGACGGTCGCCTTGTCCGCCGCGGCGCGATCGGCCCACGCGCCCAGCGCCAGCTCCATCGCGCTGTCGAGCTCGACAGCGCTCAGCCCCGGGTGCTCTTCAACGAGCGACTCGCGAATCAGCCGCACGTCTTTGTCCGTGTTCTTTTTTCCACCCGCGGCGTGGTGGGCATCGATCTGAAACAACGCCTGGAACGCAAGGCGGCGGGTGCCACGGGTAATGCTCATGATCGACCTCCGACGCGCGCCACACCGGACCGCGCCGTCGCGCCCGCCGATCCGCCCGCGAGTTTGTCCGGCGATTTCAGCGCAGGTCGCTCGCTTGGAATCGCCGCACCGGGCTCGGCCCGCAGCCGCGACAGCTCCCCCAGCGAGTGCAGCACTGCGTCCATTGCTTCAGCGCCCTTGTTGCCGATCATCTCCGGCGGCTGATCGCTCGCGATCTTGCGCCCGCGCTTCGACGTTGATCCGAGTCCCGCCCGCTCCAGCGCCTGCGACGGCGTGTTCACCGTCAGCACGCCGAGCCCCACCGGCATCTGGCGCTCACGGGCGATCGTCGCCAGCTCGCGCGTCACGCAATGCCCCAGAATCTCATCGTGATTCGTCTCGCCCTTGATGATGCAGCCGAGCACCACGACCGCATCAAACCGCCCGACCGCCGCCGCGGTCGCCGCAATCGCGATCGTCTCAAACGCGCCAGCCACGTCAAACACCTCCACCACGCCGCCCAATCCGGCCGCCTGAAACGCGCCGAGCGCCCCGCGCTCCAGCGCATCGGTGACCGTCCGGTTATAGCGGCTGACGACGATCGCAATCCTCGGGCCGGAGCCGCGTGGAGAGCCGTTCGCCTTGCGAGAAGATGTCAAAGACCTGGCCATAAGCGGCGATCATAGACCGCAAAGCACAAACACTCGAACATCCAGCCCCGCCCGAGCTCAAAGACCGTGCAGCGACAGACGCGGTCCATCCGCCACTCTGCCACTCTGCCACTTCCGAAGTCAGTTCAGCTTCCACGCGAAGAAGACCGCCGTGAAGATCAAGTCGGCGACGACGATCGCGACGATCGACTGCACCACCGTGTCGGTCGTGGCCTTGCCGACGCCCGCGGCGCCGCCGGTCACGCGCAGGCCATTGGTGCACGCGATCAGCCCGATCAGCGCGCCGAAGACGATCGACTTTGTGAACCCCGTGACGAAGTCGATCGCCTTGGCCTGGAAGAGCAAGTTCTCCCAGAACGTCCGCACCGGGATCTCCAGCGCCAGCAGCGCAATCAGCATGCCGCAGCCGATCGCCACGACGTTGCTGGCCACAGAGAGGCACATCAGCGAGATGACCGTCGCCAGCACGCGCGGGATGACCAGGAATCGGATCGGGTTCAGCGCCTGCGCTTCAAGCGCCTCGATCTCCTCGCCCACGACCATCGTGCCCAGCTCAGCAGCAATTGCCGCGCCTGCGAAACCCGTCAGCACGATGGCCGCGATCAGCGGCCCAAGCTCACGCAGAATCGCCACGCCAACGATGTTCGCCACCAAGTCTCGCCGCCCGAACTGATCCAAGGGCGGCGCCATCTGCAAGACGAGGATCAGGCCCACACACCCCGACACCAGCGAGACGATCAGCAGCGACCGCACGCCGACGCGAACGATCTGCGACATGATCGCCGGCACACCCATGCGGACGCGCTTGCGTGTGAAGGCGCGATAGATCCAGCGCAGCGTCTCGAACGTCAGCCCGCCGATGGCCCCGATGTGCTCGAGCAGCGCCACCCCGCGGGCGCCGACGAACGACACGGGCACCGCTAGGGCCGCGAGTGCCGAGCGCTTCGCACCGGCGTCGTCGCCAGACTTCTCAACTTCTGTTCCCGCGTCGGCCATGAGGGCCACTGTACCGGCCCAAGCGAGCCTTCGCCAGCACCCGCGCTCACACCGCCGCATGTTGACGATTCACACCGGCGTGCGCAACGCCCGCTCGTGCCCCGTCGGGCCGTGCGCCGCGTCGCTCGCCTCACTTGGCCATCGCGTCATCCAGCGTCGCGGCGAGCTTGAAGACCGTCTCGAGCTTCGCGATCGCGAAGATCGACCGCACGCGATCGGACAGATTGCAGAGCACCAGTTGCCCCGAGCCGCGCCGCGAGGCCTGCATCGCTTCAACCAGCGTCGCCAGGCCGGAGCTATCCATATACGGCACGCCCGTCAGATCGACCACGATCTTCTTGCCCTGGCCCTTCTTGAGCTCCTGACGCAGCAGCGGCGAGCCCGACAGATCGATATCGCCCGACGGCGTGATCACCAGGATGTCATTGACGATCTTCGAAGTCACACTGAGTGGGCCGAGCACGTTGTCCGCCATGATGACCAGTCCTTCCACGATGAAACTCTCGCGGCCGATTCTGTCCGATGTCCTGACCAATCCATCGACCCGCACAACCCTCACAAGCCCTCTGACCCCATCCCCCACCCCGCCCGCGCCCCCCGTCAACACCAAAGCGACCGATCCCACCCGCGACCACGCAGCCGCTGCCGGTCGCCCCCGGCCAGCTCAGCTCGCCGCAGCGGCGGGCATTCGCTTCTTGACCATCGTCAGCCGCATGCCAACATCCGAGTTCGGTCGCTTCTCCCACCGGACCTCGTCCATCACTTCGGTAATGATGTGGACCCCAAGCCCGCCGGGGCGGATCTCATCCAGATCGCGCGACTTGATCGTCGAGGGCTCGACCTGGCGGGCCTCGTCTTCGATCACGATCCGCAGCGCTTCGGTTGGGTTCTCGTGCTGCGTCTCGGGCGTCGCGACGCCGCCGACGAACGCCAGCGAGATCCAGATAGGCCGATCCGGGGCCTTGCCGTAGCCGTGGCGCATCACGTTGCACAGGGCCTCATCAACCGCCAGCGCCAGCTGCCCGCACGCCTCATCGCTGAAGCCCGAGCGGCTGGCGAACTGATACACCATCTCGCGCGCACCGCTGAGGAACAGCGGGTTCGAGGGCAGTTGCAATCTCACGTCCGTCTGGGTGCTCATGGATTGCTTCGCTCCGCGCCGACGACCGTGGGTGGGGCAGCCGCGGCGGGTTCCGTCGCTCCGGACGCTCCCGAAGTGTTCACCGCGGATCGCGTTCCGGCCAGCCAACTTTCCCAACGCTTCATCGCCGCTGTCCGATCGGTCTCTGATTGGTCATAACGATACCCAAAGTCCTCGCCCGTCAGCCGAATCAACGCGTCGCCCGCAACCATCCTGACTAAAGGATCGTCACTTCGCAGCGACCGGATGAGCTGCGGCACCGCCGCTTTGTCATCCTCTCGCACCGCTTTCAGGATCCGTTGCACGCGCCCCGCCGGTTCCGGCGACTCCCAGGTCGCCAATGAAGGCGAGCATCCCCCGAGCATCGCCGCCCCCAACCCCACCCCCACCACCCCCACCACCCCCAACCCAAGCCCCGCCCCCACTGTCCCGCTCCGAATCCCCGTCACCCGCGATTCCCCATCCCCCACACCCCCACACCCCTCACCCCCTCGACAGCACTCCGAAATCTCAGCGACGATCTCCGGACCGGCACCAGCCGCCTTGTGGGCACCAGCTTCGTGCAGCGTTCCATCAACCTGGGGCGTCCGTGACCTCATGGAGTGACACAGTTTACCCACGCCAACCGCACGCCAGCACGAACTTCACGCACTGGGCCACCGCCACACCACCTCGCCTCTATCATCCCCCTTCGACTCTTCCGATCCGGGAGCCCCGCGCCCAATGAACACCCCCCTCTCCACCACCACCTCAACACCCCCGCCCGCACCCGCCACGTCGCTCCGCTCCGGCCAGAGCGAGTGCGTCGTCATCGTGGACTTCGGCAGCCAGACCGCCCAGCTCATCGCACGCCGCGTCCGCGAGGCCGGCGTCTTCTCGATCCTTGTCTCGCCCGCCAGCGCGCTCAAGACCATCAACGAAATGCCCGTGCCGCCCAAGGGCATCGTGCTCTCCGGCGGCCCCGCCAGTGTTTACGAAGAGAACGCCCCCGTCGCCGACCCGGCGCTCCTGGACCTGGGCATCCCCGTCCTGGGCATCTGCTACGGCATGCAATGGGCCTGCCGCGAGATCGGCTTCCGCGTCGAGCGCGCCGACCATCGCGAGTTCGGCCGCGCGCAGATCAGCCTCACGCCGGGCGCTTCGACCTCCGCCGCCAGCACAGCCGCCGCGCCCGCTGCGGATCTCCTCTCCGCCTTGCCACAGAAAACCACCGTCTGGATGTCCCACGGCGACCAAGTCTTCCCGCCCTCCGCCACCGCCGCCGCCGACAACGCCGCGATGCACACCCAAGTCCTCGCCAGCACGCCCACCTGCCCGCTCGCGGCCGTGCGCATCTCGCGTCCGGGGCGCGCCCCGTTCTACGGCGTGCAGTTCCACCCCGAGGTCACCCACACGCCCCAGGGCAGCACGATCATCCAGAATTTCCTCTACGAAATCTGCCGCTGCACCGGCACTTGGCGCATGGCGGACTATCTCGAATCCGCCGTCGCCGACATCCGGCGTCGCGTCGGGAACGATCGCGTCCTCTGCGGCCTCTCCGGTGGTGTGGATTCCTCCGTCGTCGCGGCCCTGCTGCACCGCGCCATCGGCGATCAGCTCACCTGCGTCTTTGTCGATACCGGCCTGCTCCGCAAGAATGAACGCGCCTTCGTCCAGACCACCTTCCGCGATCACTTTCATATCGACCTCCGCGTCGCCGACAGCGAGGCGCTCTTCCTTGGTGATCTCGCGGGCGTCAGCGACCCGCAAGAAAAGCGCCGCCGCATCGGCCACCGATTTATTGATGTCTTCCAGTCCGAGGCCGACGCCGTCGCGGCGCAGACCGCCGACACCTCGCGCGGCCGCTTCGCCTTCCTCGCCCAGGGCACGCTCTACCCCGACGTCATCGAATCCGGCCACGGCCACGCCGGCACCTCCGCCGGCATCAAGCTCCACCACAACGTCGGCGGCCTCCCCGCCGAGATGGACTTCGAACTCATCGAGCCCCTCCGCGATCTCTTCAAAGACGAAGTCCGCAAACTCGGCGAAGTCCTCGGCCTCCCCGAAAAACTCGTCTGGCGTCACCCCTTCCCCGGCCCCGGCCTCGCAGTCCGCGTGCTCGGCGAAGTCACACGCCCCAAGCTCGACATCCTCCGCGAGTGCGATCAGATCCTGCTCGACGAGATCGCCGCGGCGGACCTCTACCGCTCCACCAGCCAGGTCTTCGCGGTGCTCCTGCCGGTGCGCAGCGTCGGCGTCATGGGCGACGGCCGCACATACGACTACGTCGTCGCCCTCCGCGCCGTCACCACCGAAGACTTCATGACCGCCGACTGGGCCCGCATCCCCTACGACACCCTCGCCCGAATCTCCACCCGCATCATCAACGAAGTCCGCGGCGTCAACCGAGTCGTCTACGACATCTCGAGCAAGCCGCCGGCGACGATTGAGTGGGAGTGAGCGGGAGCCGCCAGCTTTCAGCTTTCAGCCGTCAGCATGAAGTCGCGAGACGCGAGTTCCGAGTCGCGAGTGACTGCTGATATTGCTCTACTGAATTCCTGCCTCGCAGCCCGGAGGTCTGCCGGAGTTCCTGCCTTGCAGCCCGGAGGGCTGCCGGAATGTAGCCACGGGTGGAGCGAGTCTTCGAGCGGAACCCGTGGAAACGACGATTGCGAACGTCTGAACCCCGGAGGGGTGAAGGAAGGTCACGGCTGGCACTGCGACGATTCCCCGTCCCCACCCACCACCTGGCCACGTCGTGCGGACGAATGAACAAAGAAGCCCCGGCGGATCGCCGGGGCTTTGAGTAATGAACACAAGGTATGCGCGGTGCGCGATTCGTGAGATGACTCACGACGCGTGCGTTCTCACGCCGCCTTCTTCTTGCTTCCCTCGCTCGACGTGCTGGTGATGACGAAGTTCTCGCCGCCGCCAAACCCACCATTCATCCCACCAACATCATGTCCAACATCGGCCACACGCGGCGAGCGAAGAAAGGCATCGAACGGCGGCGACGCGGCCTTGAGCATGACTCAAGAAGTAGACCATTGCCCAGATCCGTCTATGCGGCCGCGATCGCGAACGGGCGGGTGACATCATGCCGGGCGGCCAAGCCCCGTGGTTGCGAGTTTGACAATCGTCTTCAGCTCCTCACACCCGCTCCGTCCCGAATCCTCCACCAAACATCCGCCGTTCCGCAAATGCGAACAAAACACGTGATTTTGCAAAGATCGTGTCAATCCAGGCATCGGTGCTCTCTGGAAATACCCTTATCGAGTGGATCTCGCCAGGATTGCGGTTCTAGAGTGGCTCGGTGAATGCCCCCTGAATTCGGAGGGGCACCCGCAACGCATGTACGGTGATTTCGGGGCGTTCCACACGAGCGAGAAACCCATGGCTGAACATCATTCCAACCGATCGCACCGTGCTTGCTTTGACCTTTCAAGTGCTCGACGACAGCGTTCGGCCGCCTGCCTGCTCGGTCTTCTCGCCGCCTCGGCAACACCAGTGCTCGCTCAGCCTTCGCCCGACGTCCGTGTCATCGTCCGGGTCGGCCAGACCGTCTCGACCGGGACAACCACGCGGACGGTGCAAGAGGTTCGCGCGATCCGTGCGCTGGGCCCGGTGAGCTTTGCGACGCTGCTTTCAACCGACCGTGGCGACGTCATCTACGGCTCGTTTGCCCACGACGGGGTGTCGTCGGTGCTCTTTTCAGCGCAACACGGCTCGACGCGCGACGCCGGCGAGACGCTCGGGCGAATCGAAGACCATTTCGGCATCTCGGCAACCGGGTTCATCGCATACTCACCGCTCATGGCCCGACGCGCGGACCTGGAGTTTGCTGCTCCGGGCATGTTGGACTCCGTCTGGCGATACGACCCATCGACGGATGAGAACGTGCTGGTTGCGCGCCGCGGGCTTCGAGTTCTTGCGGACCCGGCAGGTGCAACGCCGCCCGGCCCCGCCGAGCCCCTGCCCTACAGCGCCTTTGGCAGTTTCGTCGGCGTGACGCAGCTCGGCACGCCGTTCTGGCTGTCGGGCCTGAGCGCGACCCCTGCGGGCGCGACGGGCGAGCGGGCGGTGCTGATGGGTATTGGCACGCCGCGCACGCTGCTCCGCGCGAGCGACACACTGGACACCGCCGGACAAATCTGCGCCATCGGCGAGTCGGGGATCCTCAGCTTCAGCGTTTCACCCAGCGCCACGGCGCTCTTTGCGCTGGTCTCCACCGAGTGCGACGGCCAGACCGCCGAGGGACTGCCGACCAAGAAGCGACTCATCCGGCGCGACGTCATGGGTGACAATCCAGGCCCCCTCACACAACTCCTCAGCGAGGGCGACGCGATCGTCCAGGAAGTCGTTACCCCCGGTGCTGGCGTGCCCGCGGGCGCAGGCGGCGAGAGCATCCTTTCGATCGGGGAACTCGCGATCGCCGACTCGCTCGCATGCGCAGGAGCCCGGCGCTGGGCCGTCGCAGCCCGGAGCGACGCGGCGCCGACGGCCGACTCGATGATCATCTCCGACGGCGTGGTCGCGTATCGCGAGGGCCAAGTACTCGGAGGTTGGACGCTCATCGACGAGCCGGTGGGGCTCACGCTGGGGCAGCGCGGCGATCTGGCGTTCCTCTGGCGTGCTCGGCCCGATGGCAACGCCGCCGCGCCGTGGCAGTGGGTGCTGTTCCTCAACGGCAACCCAATCACCTGGTCCGGCCAGACCGTCGGCACGGCTGAACTCGAACGCGTGTACCCCAAGCTCGCGATCGGAACCCGCAGGAACGACGGAATGGTGCCGGTCTACGCGATTGCACGAACCAAAGAGGGCGGACAGTCCGCCGACGCGCTCATTCGAATCGCTGGCTTCTCATCGCCGGTGTGCTGCCCGGCGGACATCGCCGACGATCAAGGCAACCCGCTTCCAGGGCTGCCCGGCGTGCCGAACAACGGCGTGACCGAGGGCGACTACAACGCGTTCTTTGCCGGATTCTTCGACGCCCTGGAGTACTGCGACATCGCCGACGATCAGGGCAACCCGCTGCCGGGCATGCCCGGCGTTCCGAACAACGGCGTCACCGAGGGCGATTACAACTGCTTTTTCACGTATTACTTCTCGGCGTGCAACTGAACATGACACACCAAGACAAACACACTCGAACGCT
>JAIEQQ010000163.1 GCA_019747615.1 Phycisphaerales bacterium | reverse complement strand
AGGGCCGCGAGCGTGGCGGCGAGGGTCTCGGTGAGTTCCGCGTCGGCCGAGGCGAGCGTCGTCTCCATCGTGCGCCGGGTGCTGGCTTCGCTGGCGGCCCGCTCGCTGGCCAGGCGCGCCAGGTCGCGCAGCACCGCGCGCGTCAGACCGCTCAGACGCCCTTCGACGATCGCGGCGGGCACCGCCGGTGCGCTCGCAGGGCCCTTGGCCTGTGCGGGAGTGATGGTCACATTCTCAATCGGCTTTGTCACAATCCCTCCGGGCCGCATCCAGCACTTCCGAGAGCCTCGCGATCGCTCCGATCGCGGCCGTGATCTTTCCATCCAGCGGGAGCAGCACGTCCTCCTCGAGTTTGCGTGCCGCGCCGTCGTCCCACTCGCCCTTGGCCTTGTACCACGCGATGCGCAGTTCCTTCAGGGCGTCCTTCATCCGAGATTGCGAGGATTGCAGGCTCATTGCATAGTCCCTCCGGATCGCGAAGCGCCGCCGCCATCCACTTCACCGGCCACGCGTGTGTCAGACTCATCGAGCACCGCGCCGACAGCACCAGACATGATCGTGACCAAGAAGCCTTGCGGCAGTCGCAAGAGCTCACTCAACGCCGGGCGGCGCGCCCGAAGCCAGCCGACGCTCACACTGACGATACCCACGCCCGGGTCGGCGTGCGCGACCCACTCGACGCCGCCGACGAACCAGCCGGTATCGCCGCTGAACGCTGGCGCGAGCCTCGCGAGGAACAAGTCTCGCCCGTCCAGCGCTCCCGGCGAAAGCGAGACGCGCTCGTCGTCACGTGGCGATTCGCCGAGATACGTCGTGAGCGAGCCCGTGCCGCCCTCGTCGCGGTCGGGATCGGCGTGCTCCAGGCCCTCTTCGTCATCGACGACGCTCGGGGCATGCGCCCTGCGCGACGCACCTTGCGGCGGCGTCCCGCCAGCAACCGCCCACGCACGCACGAGACCGTCGTCGCGCGGCGCTGCGGCGCGGGCACTCTCGCTGGGACACAGGCGTCGCAGTTTGGCGAAGGCTTCGCCATCTGCTTCGGTATCGTCGCTGTGCTCAATGTCGGCCAGCGCCTCGGTCGCTGCGACGATGCCCGCCATGTCCTCGCCGTCTTCGCCTTCGGGCTCGCTCGACGAGCCACCCCCGGGCGTCGGCGGCTGTGAACCGATCGCGGCGTATTCCTCCAATCGCTTCACCATGGCGGCCAGACGTATCGACGCCGCCGGAATATCCCGCTGATGCGTGTCCGACAGACCGCTGGTCGCGCCGCGATACAGCGTGTACTCCTTATCCACCATCATCAGCCACTTCTTCACGAGCCGGACCTTCGCGTTGGCGTCCTCGATCGCCTGCTTCGCCCGCTCGACCGCCCTGCGCTCATCGATGCACGTCGGGTCGTCCTGCATGCTGGAGAGTTGCTTGCGGAGCAGGTTGGATCGTGCCTGGGCGAGCTTCTCGGATCGGGCTCGGATCTGGTGCTGCCAATACGGGAGCTGATCGTGCGAGAGCCACGACATCATGCGCTGCGCCGTGGCGTCAACTTCCGAGAGCGCTCCGCCGAGCTCCGTGGCGAATCGCTCGAGCGCGCGACGAAACTCTCGCAGCGCGTCGATCGAACTGACCCTGGCCGGTTGTGTCATGATCCCTCGTGACGAGCTGCGGGTCCAGCATTCTGCGCCGCCGATGCGTTACCGCTGATTCAGATACTCCTCGATCTTCTCGGCTTTCTTGATCAGCACGGGCACGTGCTCGGCCGCCGCGGCGTTGAATCGTGCCAGCACGCGCATCGTCTGCTCAAACTCCTGAGCAAACTTCATGTGCTCCTGATCGCGCCAGGTCTGGCTGAGGCCCGAGAGGCGGCTGTTGAGCACCTGCATCTGGCCGTCGAGGCTCTGGGTGAATCGTCGAAGATCCTGAGCAAAACGCCGAAGCTCGGCCGGGTCAACGATCGCTTTGGACATGCCTGCCTCCGCGGGTGAGTGAACATCGAGCGCTGGACCGCCACAGATCCGCCATCGCCAACCGACCAGCCACCACCCGATTCGCAAGTGTGGCATCCGCGGCTGCAAAACGCAACCGGACTTTCTTCACGTCACACAAGCGCCGGAATGCCCAGCCGCGCCAGCCGACGACAATCGACACCCAGGATCAGCACTCAAGCCGCCGAACCGACTGACGAAGTCCGAACATGCCGACGCCGCCGCGTTGTGCGAGCGTTGCGGACGCGATCGCTTCAATCAGGCCAGATAACCGAGCGCGCGGAGATCATTGATCGGATCGTCAAATGAGCACGAGCCGAAGCAGATCGCGAAGTTCTCTCGGGCCTGCATGATCTCGTCGGTCGAGATGATCTTGCCCTTCCAGACCGCCGACTCATCGCTGAACTTGAACGACGAGGGGTTGGTGTCGCTCAGCACCTCGACAAGCTGGGCACGCTTGATCTTGTTGCAGTGCAGCAGCGCCGCGCCGAGGAAGACGTTCAGGAACCCGTGCATCGTCGCTGTCGGCGAGCCCGCCTCGTACGTGAGCGGGTGCGTGGCGCGCAGCGGGTGGTGTAGCCCGGCGGTGGCCTTGATCGGCACCTCGGCAGCGTTGAAGACATCGATGAACTCCGCGACGATCTCGACACTGGGGATCATCTCGGCCTGCACGCCGCCGGTGCGGATCTTTGCGCCCGCGCCGCGCCCGGCCAGGCACGCAGCGAATCCGCGAAGATCGCCCTCGCTGGGCATCTCAAAGAATGGGTAGAGCTCCTCGGGCAGCCGCTCAAGGGCGTACTCGACGGTGTCGGGGCTGGCAACCTTGATCTCGACGGTATCGATCACCGCGTTGTGCGCGTGATTGTGGCCCTTGCCGTTCGCCGCTTCGTGCGAGCTGTTGAATCGCTCGATTGCCTCGAGATTGTCCTCGAGCTTGCCGTCGATCAGCACCGAAATCGTCCAAGGCTCCGGCGGCGCGTCATCGGCGGTGCTGGGCAACCGCGCCAGGTGCCGGGCCGACGCCTCGGCGAACTCGTCGAGCTTCGAGCACGCGACGATGAACCGCGAGAGCCCGAAGGCGTGCTTGCCATCGCGATGGCGCGCGAACGTCTCGACCGCTTTGGGCATGCTCAACTTCGCCGGCGGGAAGAGCCCTGCGTAGTCCACCAGTTGCACCATCAATGAGCGAAGAGAGCCTGCAATCATCTCGAACACTAGCACCGCCGCCCGCCATTGTGGGCGACCACCAACGCCCTGACACACGCATCGGCACGCGCGATTGTCAGGGTACTGCGCGGGCTCGCCAGAGCTGCCAATCCGGCACGTATCCCGGCGACATGCCATCAACGCCCGAGATCGACCCCACACCTTGCGAGATGTTCACGAGCCACTCGGCGCTCGCTCGCGATCTGGCCACATGACCATCGGCAAACACGCTGACGCACGCGCCGAGAGACCCGGGGCCGCGACGCTCGTGCCGGAACGCGCTGGTCGGGCTCGGGTTCTCGCGCCACGAGCCGGCATCAAATAGCAGCGGCGGATCGAGCAGAGCGGTGTTCCCCGGCAGCGCAGCGCCAGCGCTGGGCAGAAGTGTGTCGGCGAACACCAGCAGCGACGTGGGCATCTGAATCGACGCGAGCCGCTGCCAAGGCCGGTGCCCGATGCCATCGCCCCAGCCGGGCGTTTTGGCGGGGCTCAGGAAATACCCGTTGTAGCCGTATGTGCTGGTGATCGATCGCGACGGTCCCTGCGGGCGATAGGTCCCCCACGCTTGGCTCGGGCACTCGAAGACCGACCCCTCGTGCAGCCCATCGCTGAGATACGGCGCGAGGAAGCCGCGCGAGAAATCCGGGGCGGTCGTGGGCGATCCGTGCGTGCCCCACCAGAAGACCTGCGGCCCGGTGCCGATGTCGCCGGCGCTCCAATACGCCAGAGGCATCACGCGATCGCGATGATCCTGGGCGTACGCCGTCCAAGCGATGCCCATCTGCCGCAGATTCGACGAGCACTTCACGCTGCGAGCGCTGTCCCTGGCCGCGGCGAGCGAGGGCACGAGAATCCCCACCAGCAGCGACACGACGCCGATCACGACCAGCAGTTCGATGACTGTGAACGCCCGTGCGCGGAGTTTCATCGCAGCACCCCCTTGCCAGCGTCGCGCGCCATGCGGCGCGACTCGTCCCGGCGCGACTCGCGCAGCAGCATCTGCCGATCCGCGTCATTGACAACGCCCGAACGATCAACGTCGCGAGTCGCGGCCGTTGGCGCGAGCTGCTCAAGCCGATAGACGTCCTCGATATCAATCCGCAGGTCACCCGAGAGATCGCCGCGAGGTGGCAGAGCGCCGAACGCTGCGAGCCCGCTTGGACCAACGGAATACACGCCGGCACCTGCAACCCCACCGCCGCCGAGCACCGCCGCGGTCGCACCGGCGGATGGAGACTGCGACGCAACAAAGCCCGGGGCGCTCGGCGCGACGCCGAGGTTCAGCATCGCCAGCGGCGAGTACGCCGCGTTTGGTGCGCTGCCACTGAGTGCGATCGTTCCGACCACCGTCCGCGCCGGCCCGCCCGCGTCATCACGCATGAGCACCGGCTGCGTGTTCCAGCCCCCGAGCGCCGTGAACTCGCCGACATCGATCGCGTTGTTGCCGCTGGCGTCGTTCCACGTCGCGATCGCGCTATCCCAGAGCAACGCGCCAGCACTCGAGAACAACTGCACGCTTGGCACACTCCCGAATCCCCACACACCCGTCGAGAGCAGCACACGACCATCATCAAGCACGACCGGGATCGAGCTTGTGCGGTTGCTCGCAGCGGACCAGACCAGAGCTCCGTCGCTGGCGCGGAGCTTGACAATGTTCGACGAATCAAGACCGCCAAAGAACGCGTAACTCGCCGCGTACACACTGACCGCTCCGCCCGCACCCCCACCCCCACCACCGCCGCTCGCGGCCGCGTCATCCTCGCGAACACACACGCCGCCAAAGAACCCCTCGGCGATCACGTTCGTGAACAGCCAGAGCGGCTCTGGGCTCGCGCCGCTGGCACGCACGTCAAACGCACGGATCTCTCCAACCCCAAAGCCATCAAGACCCGTGCTCGCGACGTATGCAATGCCATCCAGATACGCTGGCGTCGCGCCGACGCTCGAACCGATCGCGCCCGACCACACGACATCGCCCGGATCAAACGGGTTCGAGACCTGATCTCGCTCGCTCACATTGATGCACACCAGCCAACTCGGACCGCCGAAGCCTCCATCAGTCGTGACCAGCGCGCGATCGGCGGGACCGAGGTCATCGGTGACTACGGGCGAGACGTTCACGGGCGCGCCGGACAGATCCACGCGCCACGCCTGTGAGCCGTCGCTCTGCCGCAGCGCGATCAGCGATGAGCCCGTCGCCACCAGCACCGTCCCGCGCTTGGCATCCAGCGTCGGCGTTGACCACGAGCCCAGTTGCAGCGCCGGCACACTCGCGAGCCACACCACGCCGCCGCTCTCGGCATCGATCGCGATCACCCGCGGCTGGCCCGCAACCGTGCACATCGCAAACAGCCGCGCGGGCCCGACGGCGGTTGCAACAACGCCCGAAGCCGCCGCGAACACGATCGGCTCGCCGCTGGGCATCTGTGACCGCACCCAGCGCGCCGAGCCAAGCGACGCTGACGCGCCCGGAACCGCCAACGACGATCTCGCCGCACTGCCGCCCAGTGTTGGCCATTCAAACGCCGACGGCGATGGCTGCGCGGATGCTCGCGAAACGGTTGCCAGGATGACGATCGCAACAATCGCCGCGATGCCCTTGATCGAACTGATCGGCTTGATCACGGCATCGCGCGAGCGTGAGGCCCAAACTCCCGAAGGCGAGATGTGCATCCGAAGCGTCATCGGTGACCTCCAACAAAGCAAAGCCCCGGCACGCCACGAAGCACGCCGGGACGGACAATCACACTCAGACCGACCGACGCCGACGCGCGCGCCAAGCCGTCGCAATCACCAGCAAAGCGCCCGCACCCGGCGATGGCACCACCGCAAAGCCATCAATTTCTGGAACGAACTGAGCGTTGCTCGCGACAGAAATGCGCACAAAGCTGACCGATGCCAGGCCACTGGACGCGATGTCCACGCCGTAGCCGCCGCCCGAGCCGTTGTAGCCGGCGACGATCTGCGCGAACGTCACGCCAGCGCCGAGCGAGAAGGACGGGTCCACCGGGCGACGGAAGTCGCTCGCCACCGCGCCGGGCGCCGTCGCGAACGGGTCGGTCAGGTCGGAGTATCCCAGCGTCGGAAACACGCCGTCTGCTGCGTTCGTCGCGACGCGGAACCAAGTCACGCCGTCGGCCGAGACATCGATATCGCCGCCCTCGCTTGCGACGACACCGGAGCTGACGCCACTGGGGAAGTTCGCGTCGGTGATGAACGCGTTGCCGAACACGATGAGGTCAACACCGAACGGATTCGAAGCGTCGTTGGTGATCGGCGTGTCAAACGACACGACGAGCGACCCGCCGCGCCCGACCTGCACGAGCTGTGAACTCAGAAACGCTGACGCAAACGGTGTCACCGCACCGCCGAAGCTGCCCGGCGTGAATCGCGACGGCTCACCCAGCGCCCGCGACGCGTCTCTGAACGACGCGCTCGTGCCGGTGCCCGCGTCATAGGACACGACACCCGTCGCGTACTGCGCACTGGCGCTGGCCGCTGTGAGGAGCATGATCGCTCCGAACGCTGCGACTCGCACACCCGAGCGTCGCGGCCTCGCCGCGCGCCCACACACTGAAGCACAAAGAAACTCCGACATACCAAACCTCTCTCCGTCGCGCGGGTGACCGCGCGCCGTGCCTTCGCCCTGATCGCGCAGAGCGGTTCCCACCCATTGGGGCGATCGCGGGCTCGCGAGAGTTGTGGAATGCCGGAAACATCGCGCGGGGAACAACGCGGCGACGTTCGCCGGCGTCCCATGCTCGCCCGAAGTCGGGCCAGCTCGCGAGGACGACCATGCGCCGGAATGTCCTCTCGCCATGCGAAAGGGCCGGCATCACTGGCAGGTCTTCCGGCTCGGGGCCAATCGCTGATCTCGCCTTCCCAGCCTCATCCCAAAGGACGAACGCCAGTGGCTTTTCGGCGTGAATCACGCCGCGATCAGCGGAGATGCCCCTCACGGCGGCGCGTCCGCGGTGGAGTTGTCGCTGCGTCGATCAACACATGCACGCAGCGCCGTACCACACTTCCCTTTTCACCCGCGGAGCCGGCTTGCTCCGGTCGCGGGCACCGATGACGTGGGCAGTATAGCAGAAACTCGTTGCGGGCAAACACGCTCGCAGACTCTTTGCGCGCAGACGTAAATCGCACCCGCGACCGCCCACGCTCACCCCGGATACGTCGCCCGCGTCTTCTCGGTCTCAAAGACCGTGACGCTTCGCAGCGTGCCCCAGCCGTTCATCATCGCGCTGACCGCGGGGGCGAGCTTGTCGAAGAAGACTTGGGCGATGTTCTCGACCGACGGGTTGACGCCGCCGCGGCGCGTGTCGAACTCCGGCGTGTCGATATTCAGGTTCATGTGGTCGAACGGTCGCATGATGACCTCATCGACGGCGCGCTCGAACGCTGCGAGGTCAAATCGCCCGTCGCGTGTCGCGTCCAGCGAGATCTCAAGCTCCGGCTCGACGACGTAGTTGTGCCCGTGCCCGCTGGGGTTGTTGCACCGCCCGAAGAGGGCGCGGTTGGCTTCGGCCGAGAGCGCATCGACGTGCAGGCGATGAGCCGCCGCGAGCTCGAAGCGCTGCCTCACCCGGACGGCGTTCAGATTTGTCGCGTGCATGGTGAGACCGTAGGTCGGCGTCAGCCGCCAGTGGACCGAATCCAGCGAGTGGTTGAGCTCACGATCCAGCGCTGCGAACCAACCGGCCATCACCGGCACCGGCGATTGCGTCTCATCCTCATCGCAGGCCTGCTCGATCGCCGGGATCGCGACGCGCCGCACCGCTCGGTCCAGCTCCTTGATGTCCTTGAAGTACCCGCTGGCCGGGTCCGGCTCGCCGCGGCAGACGACGTCGATCTCGTAGTAGCGCCCGAATCCGCGCATCCCCGGCACGCCGGCGTAGCCGTTGACATCTCTGCGTGCCGTCGGCGATGCCGGCACGCCACCGATGTCGGCACTCTGCCGCAGGCTCTTGTGATTGATCGAGAATCGCACGGTCCGAGTCAGTGTGATCACGCTCAACGGTAGCAACCGCGCAACAGCGCACGCCAAGGCAATGGTCAGCCGCGCACACAGCTCACTCGGGACGTTCGTCCTCCGTCGGCGGCGAGAGCATCGCCTCGCGGAATCGTTCGCTGCACGCCAGGAGCCCCGCCAGCCCAACCGTCAGCAGCGTCATCAGGCCGATCAGCCCCGTCGCCACGCCGAACCACCCGGCGAAGTACAACGTCCCCGCCAGCACCGGAAGGCCGACCTGCATCGCCCAGTTGATGATCAAATCGCCAGTGCCGCTGAGATCCAGCAACCGCTGCAAATACTCACGCGCGAGCAACCCCGCCAGCAGCGACACGCCCGCAGCGCCGCCGATCGCCAGCGCCCCAAGCATCAATCGCGAGTCGCCAATCCCCGTCGCGGCGAGCATCAGCATGATCGCGACCACGAACAGCTCGATGACGGTTCCGCCCCAGAGCAGAAAGTCCGCCGAGCGCCAGAGCGGTCGGTCCGCGCTTGAGTCGCCTCGCCCCTGCGGTCGATCTGCATCGTCTTGCCCCATCGCCACCAGTATAAAGCCCAACGCCAGGCTGCTGCGCGAATTGTCGCGCATACGCATTCGCTCGCAATGACCCCACGCTAACATTCGCCCCATGATCCTCCGTACCCATACCTGCGGCGAACTTCGCGAAAGCCACATCAACCAACCCGTCAGCCTCAACGGCTGGGTCAACTCCTACCGCGACCACGGCGGGCTGATCTTCATCGATCTCCGCGATCGCTACGGCCTGACCCAGCTCGTCTTTGACAAGGAGGACGGCGCGGCCCAGGCCATCCTTGACAACGCCGACAAACTCCGCAGCGAGGACTGCATCGGTGTCAGCGGCACCGTGCGCAAGCGCATCGGCGGCGAGAACCCCAAGCTCCCCACCGGCAAGATCGAGCTGGTCGTGACCGCGCTGGAGGTCTTCAACAAGACCGCCAACCCCCCATTCCTGCCTGATGATTTCAGCGCGCTGCCGAACGAAGAGCTGCGCCTGACCCACCGCTATCTGGACCTGCGCCGCCCCAGCATGCAGAAGATCCTCGGTACGCGCCATCAGGTCTACAAGACCACGCGCAACTACTTCGACGAGAACGGCTTCCTCGAAGTCGAGACCCCGGTGCTCTACAAGAGCACGCCCGAGGGCGCTCGCGAGTTCCTCGTGCCGTGCCGCAACGTGCCGGGTACGTTCTACGCGCTGCCGCAGAGCCCGCAGCTCTTCAAGCAGATCCTGATGATGAGCGGCTGCGATCGCTACATGCAGATCTGCCGCTGTTTCCGCGATGAGGACCCGCGGGCCGACCGCCAGCCGGAGTTCACGCAGATCGACCTTGAGATGTCGTTCGTGCGGCGCGAGCAGGTCATGCAGATGATGGAGGGCTTCGTCCGTCGCCTCTGGAAAGAGATCTTCAACTACGACGTGCCGCCTCTGCAGCGCATGAGCTATCGCGACGCGCTGGAGCACTACGGCATCGACCGGCCCGACACGCGCTACGACCTGCGCATCAAGGACATCTCCGAGACGGCTGCGAAGACTGATTTTAAAGTGTTCAAGGACGCCTTGGCCAAGGGCGCCGATCGCCCGGCCTTCAACAGCAAGCGCGGCGTCGTCAAAGCCCTCCGCGTCCCCGGCGGCGCCGACAA
>JAIEQQ010000334.1 GCA_019747615.1 Phycisphaerales bacterium | reverse complement strand
ACGGTCTCCAGCGAGCTGGCGCAGCGCATCAGCGAGAACTCGCTGGCCAAGGGCTCGCTCCTCGACACCGCGCGCCTCGCGGGCATCATGGCCGCCAAGCGCGTGGACCAGCTCATCCCGCTCTGCCACACGCTCCCGCTGGATGCGGTTGATATCGCCCTGGCGCTCGAGCTTGGCGGATCTGGCGGCGTTGGGGCGGGCGCTCGCGTCCGCGTCACCGCCACCGTCCACACGCACGCCCGCACCGGCGTCGAGATGGAAGCGCTCACCGCCGTGTCCGTCGCGTGTCTCACGATCATCGACATGGGCAAGGCGGTGGACAAGGCGATGTCGATCACCTCCATCCGCGTGCTGGAGAAACACGGCGGCCGCTCCGGCCCCTACTCAACTCCGCCAGCGCCTTTCGCACCCGCGCTCAATGCTCCCCCCGCGTCCGCCGCTCGCGATTCGAGCGCGACGGGCCGCGCGAGTGCGATTGACGCGATGACTTCGGACGACGCATGAGCCACGACAACCCATCGCAACCACTCTCCCGCCCGATCAGGGCCGCGGTGCTGACAATCAGCGATCGCTGCTCGCGCGCCGAGGCGATCGACACCTCTGGCCCCGCGCTGGTCGAGATTCTCCGAACGCACCTCGGTGCCACGATCCAAAAGACCGCGTGCATCCCCGACGATCTCGATCAGATCGCGGCCCAGTTCATCGCATGGTCCGCGCCCGACCAACACATTGATTTGATCCTCAGCACCGGCGGCACAGGCCTCTCGCCGCGCGACGTGACGCCCGAAGCGGCCCGGCGAGTCTTTGACCGCGAACACAACGCCCTCATGGAACTCGCCCGCCTCCGCTGCCTCCCCGCCTCCCCACGCACCTACCTCTCCCGCGGCGTCGCCGGCACCCGCGCCCGCACCCTCATCCTCACCCTCCCAGGCTCGCCGCGCGGCGCGACGGAGCAGCTCCAAGCCCTGCTTGACATCCTGCCCCACGCGATCGAAACGCTGCGGGGGGATTCGTGATCGCAGCGGCTCAGCGAGTGTGCAAGAGAGCGAGGGCGCTCTCGTCAGAGCCTTGTGCGCAAGCACGCGGATGAATGATCTGAAACCGCATGGGCTAACGCCACTCATGTCTCGTGATGGAGCCTTGGACATCGGAGTGAACGACGAGCAGTGCGTTCCCGTGCCTGAACGTGCTGATTCGACCGCCCGTGCCTCCGGTGATCAGCTCGCTCTCTGGATCGCCATACATCATGTAGACATCACCAAGCGTCCGAAGTCCGCCAAAGTCAGGATGTCCAATCGCGCCGCGAGTTGGCTTTGCGGCGGACCCTCGGGAGTCATTGAACCCCGATGATGGCACACGCTTGGGCCCCATCGCATCGACCCCTTGAGTCCCATCGCAGACGGCTTGCGATCGGCTGACGGGACCGCACGACGACACGACGCCGACCAAGGCGATGAGCGAGATTGCCGTGAACGTCGATGGAATCGGGTGTGTGAGACTCATGCCGCTGCTCCTACCGCGAAGATGGCGCGATTCTTGAGGGCTCTGTTGGCCAGACAGTGCTCGACTCCTTGCTCCTCCGACACTCCTGATCCTACCGGACAGCTCGATCGGTTGTCCTCAGGGCACGCAGAACCGCCCCCGATCGGCCGCGGCGGGACGAGACAAAGTAAGCCACACGATTCGTCATGTCAGCGTCGCCCTCGCGCCACGCCCGCAATCCGCAGAACCCCGCGCGCCGTCCGCACAATCATCCTCGCTCCGTGCACCAAAACGCAAAAACCCCCGCAATCTCCAAGACTGTGCGGGGGCCGCGAGGCAAACGTGAAATCTCAACCAATGGGCAGGACTGGACTTGAACCAGCGACCCTCGCATTTTCAATGCGATGCTCTACCAACTGAGCTACCTACCCGAGCGGGCGAAGTCTAGGCTCGCGTGTCGTCAGGTCAACCGTGGGCCGTGCTGCGAGCCCGGTAAACGCGGCGAGTCGCGAATGCCCACTGCCCGATGCCCAGTGCCCAGTGCCTTCCCCGCTCACCCCACCGCAGCGCACACCTTCTGCGCCGCGTCCGTCAGGTCCGTCGCAGGCTGCATCGTCGGGATCTCGCTGCGCGCCGCCTCCAAGAGTTTGCGCCCGGCGTCCACGTTCGTCCCCTCGAGCCTCACCACCAGTGGCACGTTGAAGCCGACCTGCTTGGCCGCGTTCACGATACCCTGCGCGATCACGTCGCACTTCATGATCCCGCCGAAGATGTTGACCATGACGCCCTTGACGCGATCGTCGCTGAGGATGATCTTGAACGCCTCGGTCACCGCCTCTTCGCTGGCGCTGCCGCCGACGTCCAGGAAGTTCGCCGGTTCGCCGCCGTGGAGCTTGATGATGTCCATGGTCGACATGGCCAGGCCCGCGCCGTTGACAAGGCAGCCGATGTTGCCGTCCAGCGCGACATAGCTCAACCCGTACTGATGCGCCTTGACCTCCGCGGCGTTCTCCTCCGTCGTGTCCGCCATCGCCAGCAGATCCGCGTGCCGGAACGTGCCGTTGTCATCAAAGTCAAACTTCGCATCGATCGCCAACACGCGCCCGTCCGGATGCTCGGCAGTGGGGGGCGTGATGATCAGCGGGTTGATCTCTGCCAGCGAGCAGTCCTTCGCAACAAAGAGCTTCGCCAGGTTCATCATCACCTGCACCGCCTGACCCACCTGCTTGCCCTTGAAGCCGAGCTGAAACGCCACCGTACGGGCCTGATGCGTCTGAAGCCCCGCGACCGGGTGCAGCGCAGTCTTGATGATCGCCTCGGGCCGATCGTGCGCGATCGTCTCGATCTCCACGCCGCCCTCACGCGAGGCGATCATGATGTTCCGCCGGCTCTTGCGATCGGTCGTGATCGCCAGATAAAACTCTTCCTTCGCGCCGTTCTTGGCGCTCTTGGCGCCGGGCTCGAGGCGATCGGCGATGTCAGCGCCCTGCGCGATCAGCAGCTTCGTGACCTCCAGCCCCTCCGCCGGCGTCTGCGGCGACACCATGCGGTTGCTGAGCATGAACTTCGCTGCTTCGGTCGCTTCCGCCGCGGAGCGCACGAGTTTGACGAAGCCCGCCTTGCCACGCCCGCCGGCGTGCACCTGCGCCTTGACCACCGCCAGCGCCGTCGGCGAGCCCGCGGCTTGCGCGATCCGCTCGTACGCGCCGCGCGCGTCATCGGCATTCTGAATCATGTCCCCCGCCGGAACCGGGATGCCGAAGGACGCCAACAGGCCGCGCGCTTGATACTCGTGGATCTTCATAGGGCGTCATCGTACCGCCGCCGGGCGTGAGGCGTGAGGCGTGAGGCGTGAGGCGCGATGCGAGGGGCCCGGCCGCCCTGAGCACGGCCTTCCCAAAAAAGACAAAGCCGCCTTTAACGCAGGCGGCCTTGCCGTCGTCCCGAGGGCGGTGAGAGAGGTGCTCATGCCCCCGATCCACATGGCGATTCACTCTACGATTCGCCCGTGTCCGAAGTTCCGTTCACTTCATCATCGCCCTTCAATCCGGTGAAAGTGCTGGTGAATCGGGGCAATCTGCGAGGCTTAGCGGACCGAGCGACGACGACGCGCCGCCGCGAGGCCGCCCAGAGCCAGCATGCCCATCGCCGTCGGTGCCGGCACCGCCGCCTGGTTGATGCCGATGGCTGAGTAGAACTCGACCCCGCTGCCAGCGGGGATGACAAACGACCACTGCATCGCCGCGGACGAGCCGAAGAGGCTCGTGCCGGTGATCGAGTCAAGGTTGGTCAAGTTGAGGTTCGTCGCGCCGCCAGCACCGCTGCTCTGGATGAACAGCGCTGGGATGCGATCGGCGCCCGCCGGGGTCGTGGTGCGGTTGACACCGAGCTGGAAGCGACTGTTGTTGAAGCCGTTGATGTCGATGAAGTTCGACGTGCCGGCTTCGGTCGCCCGGAAGTTCGTGGTCGAGCCGCCCACCTGATCCAGGCTGTCATCGTTCGCGGTCGTCGAGACCTGCGGCGACACAAGGTTATAGAAGTTGATCGTCAGCGGGTTCACCAGCGACGTGTTGGTGAGCACGATGCGCGACAGGATGTTCACGGCGCCGCCGCCGTTGTTCGTCAGCGTCGTGGTGATCGAAGCGTTGAACAGCCCGCCCGCGGCGGTACCGATGTTCGTGTAGTCGTAGCGACCAACGTTCGACGACACCTGGGTGAACGTGCGGCTGCCCAGCGCGCCGATCGTGCGGATGCCGTTGGCGTTGGCGTTCGCGCCGGTGCCAACGCGATAGAAGAACTGGTTGTGCGACAGCCAGTCGTTGCCGGACACCGCCGCGGTCGGGTTGATGTCGGCGTTGCCGTTCACCCCGTCCTGCGTGTTGCCGTAGGCGTATCGCGATGCGCCATCGGTCAGGATCTGGGTCTGGGCCATCGCTGCGCCGCCGGTCAAAGCCATCAACAGCGCCGCGGACATGACATTCTTCATCTGCTCTCTCCCTCAAATTCCGGCCAGTCTTCGCGAGTTTCGCCCAGTGGCGTCGCCCGTCGTGCGCAGTTGGCCTGCACTGCGCAACGAATCATGCCTCACTCTTCGCACGATGCCACCAATCAGCCCTCACGAATTACCCGAAGTGCATCACATTTTGAAGATCCCATGACGTTCGGCACAGTTTCGTGTTGATCTGGCGCATTTTCCAGCACGTTCACTCAGGGTTAAGCATCAAGGGGTATCCCTATTCGGAACTCGGCGCCGTCGATTTGCTCGACTCGGCCGCCGACGCTGGGAGACTTACGCCCCATGCGTACCAGAGCCCCATCCCGCCGCTCGTTCAGCCGTATCGCCACCTCCGTCATCCGCACCATTGCCGCAACATTGAGCGCTCTGGCCGGTGGGATGGTCTTGGCGTTCAGCGTGCCGGCATACGGCGCCGCGGCGCCCGTCGCGGCCCCCGCCGCCGCTGCCCCGCGAGCGAGCGGTCGCGTGATGACCGCGCCCGAGAACTGGGCCGAGGCGGTCTTCTGGGGTAACAGCGTCTCGATGTGGCTCACTGCACTTGCGACGCTCGCGGTGGTGTTCATCGTCGCCATCGCGTTGCAGCGGGTCTTCGTCGCGCGATTGCGCCGGGCGGCGGAGCGCACGACCACGCGCATCGATGACCTGGCGGTCGATCTGCTGGCGAGCATCCGCCCGATGCTGGTGCTGATGGGCTCGCTGGTCATCGCGACGCGAGTCCTGAATCTGGACCCGCGCGTCGACAAGGCGCTTCAGATCGTCGCCGTCATCGCGTGCTGCGCGCAGCTGCTGATCTCCAGCTCACGCGTGATCGACTTCTCGCTCCAGGCGCTCGTCTCGCGATCCGCCGGCAAGGACGGGCGTCCCGATGAGACCGTCGCCAGCAGCATGGGCGTGGTGCGTTTTCTGGCGATGCTGGGCGTGCTGATCGTCGTGGTGCTGCTGGCGCTGGACAACCTCGGCGTCGCGGTCACTCCGCTGCTGGCGGGCCTGGGCATCGGCGGCATCGCGATCGCGCTGGCGGTTCAGAACATCCTGGGCGATCTGTTCGCCAGCGTCTCGATCCTGATCGATAAGCCCTTCGTCGTCGGCGATGCCATTCAGATCGGCGACAAGACCGGCACCGTCGAACGCATCGGCGTCAAGACCACGCGGCTCCGAGCGCCGTCGGGCGAAGAACTCGTGGTCGCCAACAGCGACCTGCTCAACTCGCGCATCCACAACTTCCGGCGGATGCAGGAGCGTCGCATCGAGTACACCTTCGGCCTGACGTACGACACGCCGCTGCAGACGCTGCGCGACGTGCCGGGGATCGTCAAGGAGATCATCGAGGGCCAGGAGAGCTGCCGCTTTGATCGCTGCGCGTTGACCAAGCTCAACGTGTACTCGGTGGACTTCAACGTCGTCTACTTCGTCAACACGCCCGACTACACGCTCTACCTCACGCACCAGCAGGACATCCACCTGAAGATGCTGGAGCGCTTTCGCGCTCTCAGCATCGAGTTTGCGCTCCCGACGGCGGTCACGATCACCGGGCCCACGCTCGCGGGCGCTGGCAGTTCGCCCGCCTCGCCGAAGAGTGGCTCCTGATCGTCACCGGACACGGAGCGCCCCAACCCCACCCCCACCCCACCCCCCAACCCCTGAGGCCAGATCCGTCACCCCGCACGGCGCGGGCAACCCGCACACCGGCGCCCACACGACCCTCTGGCGCGATCAGTCGCTCCGTCGCACACCTGCGTCAACGAGATCTTCATCGACCCTGGCGCATGGCCCGTTTGACGTTCACGTTGACGTTCCGTTTCACGTTCATGTTCATGTTCCCCCTCCGGCTCCGGTCGCCGGCTCACGCCGGTGACGGCCCAGATCACTGCTTCAAGGCCGCGCCAGAAGCGGACGCCGTCGAGGACCGGGTTCACGTAGTTCGTGATTGTGCAGTAGTGCCGGTCCTTGTCGTGGCGATGATGCCCGGCGTGATGCGCCGGCGATTGCACCACGCCGTTCTGCTGCAACCACACGATGAAGCGCCCGTTCTCGGTGCGCGAGCGGTGAGCCCAGCGATGAAACTCGGCGCCGTGCGAGAGCACCGCGACCGTGAGCCCGATCCACCAGTGGAACACGCCCAGCGCGATGGTGACGCCGATCACCGCGGCGGCGATCAACAGCAGCAGCGCGTTGGTGCTCCACCACGAGTTCTTGAGGAGCGCCCGCGGGTCTCGATGGTGCAACAGGTTCGGCTCGATCAGCCACGTGCCGATCACCGGCGTCTTGGGGGCGAAGTAGCTGTCCTCCAGCCAGTGGATGAAGCCGGACAGGAAGTCCGCCACCAGCACGCAGGCCGCGATCTGCAAGCCCAATAGGCCCGCGGCACCGGCCCACTCCGCCGCGATTTGCACCGAGTCGGTGGTCAGCAACCGCAGCGCCGCTTCGAGCACGGAGGTCGCCGCCACTGTCAGATCCGCGTTCATCGTCTACTCCTTGACCACCCCGTGCCCCGTCGATCTGAACCCAAACACATTGCTATAACAAGATAGCAAATACTAACTTAGTATACGCTAACGTAGTCGGTTGGGTTGCGTCGAATCGACAGAATTCGTGAGGCCACGAAAAAACCCGCCTTACGGCGGGTCTTTGGCGATTGCGAAGAAGTTCTAGAAGCTTGGGCGTCGGCTTATGCCGACTCTTTGCGGCGGACGCGGAGGTCGGCGAGCTTGCGCTTGGTGTTGACGGCGGTCTCGTCGATCTCGTATTCCTTGCCGCGGCTGGCGGCCTCGGGCAGGTCGTACATGAGGTCGATCATGACCTCTTCCATGACGGCGCGGAGGCCGCGAGCGCCGGTCTGGCGTTCCAAGGCCTTGCGTGAGATGGCCTTGAGCGCTTCGTCGGTGAAGGTCAGCGAGGCACCTTCGAGCGAGAAGAGGTGCTGGTACTGCTTGACCAGCGCGTTCTTGGGCTCGGTGAGGATGTGGATCATCGTGTCCAGGTTCAGCGGCATGAGCGGCGCCAGCACCGGCAGACGCCCGACGAACTCGGGGATCATTCCGAACTCGACGAGGTCATCGGGCTGCACCTGGGCCAGGAGCGTTTCGGACTCGGTGGTGTCGTCCTCGGCGATGGTGTGGAAAGACTCGGCGAAGCCGATGCGGGCCTTGCCGACGCGACGACGGATGATGTCTTCGAGGCCGACAAAGGTGCCGCCGCAGATGAAGAGGATGTTGGAGGTATCGAGCTGGATGTACTGCTGCTCGGGGTGCTTGCGGCCGCCCTGAGGCGGGACGTTGGCGACGGTGCCCTCGAGCATCTTGAGCAGGGCCTGCTGAACGCCCTCGCCGGAGACGTCGCGGGTGATGGAGACGTTGTTGGAGGTCTTGCCGATCTTGTCGATTTCGTCGATGTAGATGATGCCGCGCTGCGCGGATTCGATATCGAAGTCCGCGTTTTGCAGGAGCTTGAGCAGGAGGTTCTCGACGTCCTCGCCGACGTAGCCGGCCTCGGTGAGCGTGGTGGCATCGCCGATGGCGAAGGGCACCTTGAGCATGCGGGCGAGGCTCTTGGCCAGCAGCGTCTTGCCCGAGCCGGTGGGGCCGATGAGCAGGATGTTGGACTTATCGAGCTCGACCTGGATGTCGTCGCGCTCCATCTGGCTGAGGCGCTTGTAGTGGTTGTGGACCGCGACGCTCAGCGAGCGCTTGGCGATCTGCTGGCCGATGACGTACTGATCAAGGAAGTCCTTGATGCCGCGGGGCGTGGGGATCTCGCTAAACATCGGCGTGGTGCTGCCGACGCGACGGCGTTCCTGCTTGAAGATGTTCTGGCAAAGGTCGGTGCAGGTGGCGCAGATATAGACGTCGCTGGGACCCTCGACCATGGGGCCGACCTCGCGGCTGGTTTTGCCGCAGAAGGAGCAGGTGGTCATGCGACGGCCGCGGAAGCCGCCGCCGCCGGGACCGCCGCCTGCGCGACCCTGTTCATCGGCACCCGCGCCAGAGGAGCCGGGATCGTTCGGGCCGTCGCTGCGATTCTTCGCCATGTTGAGAAATCCCTGGCCGGTCAGGCCGGAAAGAAAACACTGGTTCTGGACAGAGGCGTCAAACTGTATCGGCCAACCTGCGGTGCGTCTGGAATGCGCAAAGGGTTCCTATTGATCAAAGAGATTTAGGTGGGTGTGCTCGGTTTATCGGGTTTGGACGGCCCTTGGCGGGGTCGCTGGGTGGTGCTTGGGCGTGGAGCTTGGCGGGGTTGGCTGGGGGAAGTCGGATTCTTGCGCGGTCGGGTGGCGTCTGGATGAGTCGTCGTTGAGTCGGTCGCTTCGGGCGGCGTGGAGCCGCCCAGGGCTTGGCCACGCAGGCGGTCGCGGAGCTTGGCTCGCGCCGCTTCGTACTCCTCCTCACTGAGGGCCCCGCGCTCTCGCATGCTGCGCAGTTCGTCCATCACCAGCCCCGTCTGATCGCTGACGCCCTGTGAGGCCGCGTAGCGACGCTTCAGCAGCATCAACGCCCCGGTGAGCAGGATCACCACGCCGATGAGCAGGCCGATGACCGAGAGCACCGCGAGCGGGTCTTTCGATCGGCCCGGGGCGGGGCCGGGAACGGGACCGGCGACCGGCGCGACGGCGGTTGTGCTCGCAGCGCCGACCGTTGCGGTCGTCGTCATCGCCTGAGCGGTGGTGAGAGTCAACTCGTGCGTCATTCGCAAACGCGCCGTCGATTGCGCATCGACCCGCGTACACCTGAGTATTCGACCAGAATCGTCCGGCGGCAAGCGTTATCACGGTCACAACGCGCAGATCGCGATCAATCCTGCGGCGGCTGGTCCGCGTCCGAGCCGCCGATGCTGTTGACGACCTCTCGGATCGGGGTGAGCAGGTGTGGGATCACGCGTTGATCGAGAAGCTCCTCACCGACGCCGGTCATGCGACGGAGGACGGACGGGAGGTCGTCGATGTTCGAGATGACGCCGTGCTTTCGGAGGATGAGGTTGATGGAGATGGGCGCAGGGTCGAACTGCCCGCGCCGGTGTGGGACGGGCGTTGTGCGCGTGCGGACTTCGAAGTGGGCCTGCAGCTCGCCGGTGCTGTCGAGCGAAACGCCGAGCAGCGGCTGGCAATCCACCGGGAATGCCTCGCTCATCGTGTCCGGCGCGCTCTTGCTCAGGGGCATCATCAGCTTGCCCATCGGCGAGCCGGCCATCAACGCCTCGAAGACCACTGCGTCGTGATTCGCCTGGCAGGCGATGTCAAAGCCGAAGAGTAACTCGACGAAATCGATATCCAACGGCGAGATGCCCAAGAAATACGGCGCGACTTCGAGCACGGTGGTGTG
>JAIEQQ010000719.1 GCA_019747615.1 Phycisphaerales bacterium | reverse complement strand
CACTGGCTCATCCGGCATTCACAGTGGATCCCGCTTTTGATCGCGGCGTGGTTCTGCGGCTTCGCAGTGCTCGCCTGGGCGATGTTCAGCGTCTTTCGAATGCATGAGACCGCGCTGACGGTGTTCCTTGCCTATCTGTTGATTCCGGCTCCGCTATTCATCGCACTCGTCAGCCAAGCGGGCACAGCGGTGCGTGAGATGCGAAGGGCGGGAGGCACCGACATGACGGGCTGCCGAGTGTGTACGAGCTGCTGCTTTGATCTTCGTGCGAGTCCCGCGGCGGGCGTATGCCCGGAGTGCGGGACGAGGTATTCGAGCGAGTCGCTGGCGAAGTTCTGGACGAAGAGGCTACCGCTTGGCTGACGACATCGGTCAACACGCCGTACACGAGCGAGTCACTGGAGAAGACGTGGACTCCCGTTGAGCCATGTGCGCTAGCGGCGCGTGCCTTCCCAGTGCCCAGTGCCCAGTGCCCAGTGCCCAGTGCCTTCCGCTTCTCCACTCAATGTGCCGACATCGGCGCTGTCATCACGCGCGGGTCGTCCACGCGTGCGATCGATGCGAGCGCAGGGCTCGCACCGTCGGTCGCCACCAGCGGGCTGAACCGCGAGCCGGCCAGCGGCAGGCGGCGGTTCGAGTTCGCCTTCGGCATCAGCGGCTGCACCGCCAGCATCAGGACGCCCAGGCCGATGTTCATCGCCAGCATCGGCAGCATCGTCGCCAGGTCCAGATAGACCAAGACCGCGTTGCCGACCACCGCCAGCAATGACAGCGGGATCACCGCCTGCCAGCCCATCTGCATGACCTGATCAAACCGCAGCCGCGGCAGCGACCACCGCACGACCATCATGAAGCAGACCAGGCTCACCGCCTTGCCGAACAGCACGCCGAACTTCGCCAGCGGCGCCCACCACTGCGTGTCCTCCGGCGACAGCCCCGGCAGATTGATGAACGGTGCCACCTGCCAGCCGCCCAAGAACAGGATCGCAAACAGGGCCGCGCCGACGGCCATGTGCGTGTACTCCGCAAGGAAGAACAGGCCGAAACGCATCGACGAGAACTCGGTGTGATATCCGCCGACGAGCTCGCTCTCGCACTCGGCGTTGTCAAACGGTGCGCGGTTGCACTCTGCGAGAATGCAGATGAACAGGATCGCGCCGACCAGCGGCTGCGCGAGGATCAGCCAGCCGTGCTCGGCCTGCCACTTGATGATCTCCGTCGGCATCAGCGACCCGGCCGCCAGCAGCACGCACAGAATCGTCAGCCCCATCGGGATCTCGTAGCTCAGCATCTGCGAGCTGGCGCGAAGGCCGCCGAGGAACGAGAACTTGTTGTTGCTCGCCCACGAGCCCAGAGCCACGGCGTAGATCGACAGCGAACTCACCGCCAGCAGATACATCACGCCGATGTTGATGTTCGCGCCCGCCACCGTCGCGGTCTGCGCCTCAAGCGTCCAGCCGAGCACCGGGATCTTCCACTCCGGCAGGTCGACCATGCCGCCCCAGGGGATGATCGCAAAGCCGATCAGCGCCGGCACCACCGCGAAGCCGGGCGCGAGACGGAAGAGCACCTTGTCCACGCCGGTCGGCGTGAAGTCTTCCTTGAGCATCATCTTCACGCCGTCGGCCAGCGACTGGCCCAGCCCCCAGAACGAAAAGTTGCCGGTGAGCTTCTCAACCAGCGGCAGGCCCAGCCCGAAGCCCACGCGATTGGGCCCGATGCGATCCTGCATGAACGCCGAAATCTTGCGCTCCAGATAGATCGAGATGCCCGCGAGGCCGAGGAGGATCTGCATCACCACCGCGATCGTGACGACCGAGATGACAAGCTGCCACGTGAAGAATGAAGGCTGCTCCATAGGGCCAAGCGTAGTGGATTCGGCGTGGAAAGGGAAGCGGACGGGGGAAGAAGAAGTGGCAAAGTGGCAGAGTGGCGAAGTGGCAAAGTGAAAAGCCCCAGACACTTGTCTGGGGCTCGTGAAGGCCTTCAGTATTCGGCAGGTCTCAGATCAGCTCACGCGGCTGCGAAGCTCACTTCGCCACTCTGCCACTCTGCCACTCTGCCACTTCCCGATCAGTGCTTCGTTTCGCTCTTAATCATCATGCCGTAGAAGCTGCGGTAGACGAAGTACATCGAGACGAGCAGGAACGCGACGGAGAGGCCCATCGTGATCGGCGTGTGCTTGAAGCCCGGGTCCTTGACGTGGATGGCCAGCTCGACCGCCAGCAGGCCAAAGAGCGTGGTGAACTTGATGACCGGGTTGAGCGCGACGGAGCTGGTGTCCTTGAACGGATCGCCGACGGTGTCGCCGACGACGCAGGCGTCGTGCAGCGGGCTGCCCTTGCCGCGACCGGTGCCCTTGAACTCCGGATCGGTCTCCACGATCTTCTTGGCGTTGTCCCACGCGCCGCCGGCGTTGGCCATGAACATGGCCTGGTACAAGCCGAAGAGCGCGATGCCGATGAGGTAGCCAATGAAGAAGAACGGCTCGATGAACGCGAACGCCAGCGTGCCGAAGAAGATGCCCAGGAAGATGTTGAACATGCCCTTCTGCGCGTACTCGGTGCAGATGGTCACGACCTTCTTGCTGTCCTCGACGCTCGCCTTGGTCGCGCCGTCGAGCTTGATGTTGGCCTTGATGAACTCCACGGCGCGGTACGCGCCGGTCGTCACCGCCTGCGTGCTGGCGCCCGTGAACCAGTAGATCACGGCGCCGCCGGTGATCAGGCCCAGCAGGAACGGTGCGTGCAGCAGGCTCAGCTTGTCCAGATTTGTCTGCAAGCCGCCGGTGAGCACGACGATGATCGAGAAGATCATCGTGGTCGCACCGACGACGGCGGTGCCGATGAGCACCGGCTTGGCGGTGGCCTTGAAGGTGTTGCCCGCCCCGTCGTTCTCTTCCAGGAACTCCTTGCCCTTCTCAAAGTCGGGCGTGAAGCCGAAGTCCTTCTTGACCTCGTCCTTGATGCCCGGCGTGGTCTCGATCGTCGAGAGCTCAAAGACGCTCTGGGCGTTGTCGGTCACCGGGCCGTAGCTATCCACCGCAATGGTGACCGGGCCCATGCTGAGGAAGCCGAAGGCCACGAGGCCGAACGCGAAGACCGCCGGCGCGAGCATGATCGTGCCAAGCCCCAGCGTGCTGATCCCGTACGCCGCGGCCATCAGCGCGATGATCGCCATGCCGAGCCAGTACGCCGAGAAGTTGCCGGCCACCAGGCCCGAGAGAATGTTCAGCGAAGCGCCGCCCTGCTCAGAGCTCTTGACGACCTCGCGGACGTGACGCGACTCGGTGCTGGTGAAGGCCTTGACCAGCTCGGGGATGATCGCGCCCGCAGCGGTGCCGCAGGAGATGATCGCCGAGAGCATCCACCAAAGATCCGGGTCAAGCTTGTAGTTCTTCGCCGCCTCGCCGCCGAGCATGAACCACGACGCCGCGAACGTCAGAGCGATCGCGATGAAGCTCGTGATGAACACGAGGTTGGTCAGCGGCTTCTCGAAGTTCATCTTGTTGGCGTTGGCGTAGGTCGCCTTGGCGATGCCCTCGTTGATGAAGTACGAGATCGCGCTGGCGATGACCATCAAGATGCGCATCGCAAAGAGCCAGACCAGCAGCTTGATCTGGATCGTCTGGGCGTTCTTGATCGATGGCTCGACCACGTCCTTGGCCGCTGCGACGACTGCGGGGTTGCGCACATCGGCCGAGAGCTTCTCAAGCTTGGCCTTCTCGACCTTGTCGGTCGTGAGCGAGGCGCGGGTCTCAAGGGCCTTCTCGAACGCGGGGTTGACCTTCGCGCCGCCCTCGCGGGTAGCAGTGATGTCGTACACGCTGGTGGCGTACGCGTAGCTGACCATGCGCGGCGCGTCGGTCGTGCCCAGGTTGACTTCCTTCGGGGCGAACATCGACGGGGTGACGGCGATCATCGTGAACACGATCAGCGCCACGCCGGTGACGCCATAGGTCTCAAAGCCGTCGGCCGAGGGGCCGACCGAGTCGCCAGCGTTGTCACCGACACAGTCGGCGATGACGCCGGGGTTGCGGGCATCGTCTTCCTTGATCTTGAAGACGATCTTCATCAGGTCACTGCCGATGTCGGCGATCTTGGTGAAGATGCCACCGGCGATACGCAGAGCCGCGGCTCCGAGCGACTCACCGATCGCAAAGCCGATGAGGCAGGCACCGGCCAGATCGCTGGGCAGGAGCAGGAGGATGGCGAGCATGATGAACAGCTCGACGCTGATGAGCATCATGCCGATGGACATGCCGGCCTTGAGCGGGATGGCGTAGCAGGGGAAGGGCTTGCCCTTGAGCGACGCGAACGCGGTGCGCGAGTTGGCGAAGGTGTTGACGCGGATGCCGTACCACGCGACGCCGTAGGAGCCCAGAACGCCGACGATGGCGAACGCGATGATCAGCGCAACGCGATCAAGGCTGAAGCCGGACTGGAACTCGCCGGTGGCGGGGCTGATGGCGGTGGTCGGCGCGAAGACGCCGAAGTACACCGCTGCGATGGTGCCGATGAAGAGGAAGAGCTTGGCCAGGAACTTGCCCTGCTGGATCATGTACGCCTTGCAGGTCGTATAGATCAGCTCGCTGACCTCCAGCATGCTCTTGTGAACCGGCAGGTTCCTGAGCTGGACGAACATCACTGCGCCGAAAAGCAGGCCCAGCAGCGAGACGCCGAACCCGGTGAGCAGCAGATCGTGCCCGCCGATACCGAAGAACTTCACATCGTTCAGATTCGGGATGACAAGGTTGGCCTCGCCGCCGGGCTTCTGGAAGACCGGGACATCCACGCCCGCGGGCGCTGCCGCCAGCGCGCCGGGCGTCGCGAACAGGCCGAGGCACAGGACCATCGCGACGAGCAGCGTCGGCAGCATGGTCGCCAGCCGGCGGCCGAACGATTGAGTGGGAAGCGTGTCGAGGAACCCGATTTTAAACTTCAAGCGCGACCTCCGTAGGGGTAAGCCGAGTGTGGCAGACCGCCGGGCATGATGACCCACGATCCCGCGACCAAACGATCGCGTCCCGCCAAGCCCACCTAAGGGCATGACGGGACGCGAACGATAACACACTCAGACCGTATTGGAAAGTCGGGGCCGAAGTCTGTGAGCAAGTTTGGCGAGCGTTCAGGATCGGCCAGCGCACGGGAAAGCCCCGCGCCACGCGATCAGGAACACGCCAAGCCAGATCACATGCGACCGCCGCCGCCACCGCTGCTGCCGCCGAAGCCGCCGCCGCTACCGCCGGGGCCGCCGCGGCCGGCACGCATCGGGCGCTTCGGCAACTCGCCAGCAAGCTCCATCGCCTCGCGGATGCGACGGCCAATCGCCTTGCGCATGTCGCGACGACGGCGCTCGCTGGGCTTCTCGTAGTATTCCTTGCGCTTGATGTCCTTGGTCAAGCCCTCTTTCTCGCAGAGCTTCTTGAACCGACGCAGCATCTGGTCGGTGGATTCGCCGCTACGAGACTTCACACGGATCGCCATATCGTTCCTCAAATCGGCAAGGGGCCAGCGGACGCGCAGATCACACACGCACCGCCCCAAGGCGCCGCGGCGGACAGGAGGGAAGTAAAGGGGGCAACGGGGGGCGGGTCAAGTCGCACGGGAGCCTTCAGCCGCCAGCCGCCAGCTTTCAGCCGGCACAGGTCAGTTGTCAGTTGTCAGTCTTCAGCCCGGAACAGACCGATCAAACCCCAGCCCGGGCTCACACGGCCCCCAAGCCTCACGCCTTCCCATACTCCCTCGCGACTCGCGACTTTCCTCTCCGCCCCATGCTCCTCATCGACGTCTCCAATGTGCTCCACACCACTGGCGTGCTCCCGCCGGAGATTGCCGGCATTGATGTCGATGGCCTGGTGCGCCTGCTGGGCATCAGCCGCTACGCCAAGCGCCGCATGGTCCTGGCCTGTGACGGCCATCCCGGACGCGGACGGCCCGCGCCCAGCGGGGCCAGCGGGCACGCGGCGGTCGAGATCGTCTACGCCGGCACCGGCCGTCAGGCCGACGATGTGCTCATCGAGCGCATGAACGCCTCGCACCACGGCAAGCACGCCACGCTCGTCTCCAGCGATCGCGAACTCATCAGCGTCGCAAACCGCCGCGGGTTGCGATCGCTCACCAGCGCATCGTTCCTGCTGCAACTCTCGACCGACCACCGCCTCAGCCCCGTTCGCGCCAAGGCCCGCGACCGCAACGAACGCCCGGAGTTCGCCAAGCGCGTCCCACTCCCGGCGGCTGAAGTCGGCGTCTGGCTCAAGCTCCTCCTCGGTCAGACCGCCACCCAATCCACCCCCGCGAAGGCCACACCGGCCTCTCCCGCTCCCGCGCACAGCCCGCGCCCGACGACCCCCGCTCAATCCGGCCCCTCGCGCAGCGGCCACGACCTCGACCCGCAGCAAGAGCACGCGCTGCGCGAGCTGCTGGCACAGGTTGACGAGGTGATGTCGCGGTTCCCCGGCGAGCCGGTGGGGGCGCGAGGGTCTTCGCCAAAGGAGCGCCGGCCCGCGGCACGCAAGCCCGACCGACACATCGCGGCGGCGGGCGAGCATGACCGCGAGGTGCCGGGGCCGGTGGTTCAGGTGGATCCGGAACTGGCACGTTTGCTCCAGGACTTCAGTGTCGAGCTGCATCTGCCCGATCTGGAGAAGATGATGAACGCGCCGGGTGCCGCGCCGCCCCGTGCGACGGACGACCCGCGGCGTGGCAAGCCCCGATCGCAAGGACGCCGCCGATGAACATCTCACGCACTGGATTCTGTCTTCGGTGGCTCGGCACTCCGTGCCGACTCATGCCTGCGCTGGCAATCACCAGTCTTCTGCTCACACTGCCGGCCTGCCAGACCTCCGTCGTGTCCGTCGGTCAGGACGGCCGCGCCGCCAGCTACTCGTTCGGCACGCTGATGACCGATCTCGGGCCGGAGGTGAGCGTCCTGACCGCCGCGGCGGCGGCCGAGAAGGCCATGGCGATGCGGGGCTACGCCGTGATGGGACGCTTCACCACCGAGCGAGAGAGCCGCCTCACGGGCGAGTATGCCGGCGCCGCGGATCGCAACGCGGCGGAGATCCACATCTTCACGCTGCACACCGGAACCCGCATCCGCATCATGCTCAAGCCGCTGGGCGACCTGGCCGAGAGCCAAGCCCTCATGGACGCAACGCTGGCGCAGCTCGGCAAGTAGCGAGCGATCACGCCCACCCTCCCCCGGTCCCTACCGGGGGAGGTGCCGCGCCTCGCGGCGGAGGGGGAAGGACATTGAGATACTCGTGGCCACAACAATCGCCGGAGACCGCGAGCCCCCTCTGGCTCGCCGACTCGCCATCTCCCCCGTTAGGACCGGGGGAGAGTGGGGAGGCTCGATCACTGCGGCGTACGACTCCGCAGATTCTTCGGCGCGAGCGTTGGGTCCGCCTTCGCCGCGTTGGGTGACGGTGGTGGCGTCTCGACCGTCGGCGGGCGAATGCGTTTGTCCGCCTCCTCAAGCTCGCGGATCTGTGTCGCGATCTCGCTCGCCTTCGCCGCGGCCGCCGTCGGCACCGGCTCTTCAGTACCCCAGAGAGCCCACACCAGCGAGCCCACGCCGACGATCCCAAGCAGCCCGCACAGCACGAGCAGCCGCTTGCGCTGCGGGCTCAGGCCGGGCGGTGCCGCCGCGGCTTTGGCTGGCTCGGACATCTTCTGGCGTGATTTTTCAGAGATCAGCGAGTGCATGAAACTCCGGAGATTCGAGCCCTTAGCGACGCATGAAGTCCCGCCCGCGGATCCCGTCACGCGTGGACCAGAAATACGCCGGGCCGTTGTACGTCCAACTGAATCCCTGCGGCAAGCCATACTCAAGGTACCCGGCCATCTCCGCCTCGCCCGGGTTCCACGTTCCCGACGGCGCCTTAAGCATGTTCGCGTCCGTCGAGCTGACCGACGTGTCGGTGATCACATCCCGCATCTTGATGATCGTCGCGCTCGCGTCGCCCGCGGCGATCCTCACACTCGCCCGCGCATCGTTCCACATCGGCCTCTCCGGGTGCAGATAGTCGCGACCTTCAAACAGCAGCACCTTGTTCGAAGGGCTCGTCATGTCCGACTGGCGGTTGCGCCGAATCCAATAGTCGTTCATCGGCAGCGGCAGCGAACGCGTGGGGCCGCTGAATCGCCGCGCGTCCTGCCAGAAGACCGGCGGGTACCAGTATGACGACGGGAAGATCCACTCGATGTCGGTCTGCGCCGCGGCGTTGGTGCGCAGCCACGTCTGCAGCGCAACGTCACCCGGTGCCGCGATGATCGGGTTTCGAGAGAGCGACTCCGAATCCCAGTAGAACATGTGCGCGAGCCAGTGATACCCGTAGCTCTCAGTCCCCGAGCTGCTGAACCCCGGCCCATAGGGCCACCCAACCGTGCAGGTCCGGCGAGGAGCCCAGACCCAGTACAAGCTGTTGGCAGCGCACCCCGTCTGCGGCCCGCCCGGGCTCGTGCGGGCAAACGGGTTGAGCATCTGCTCCTTGTTGTCGTTGCTGTAGCTGGAGAGATAGCCGGCGTGCTGGCGGAGGTTGCTCAGAGAGAGCGTTGAGCGAGCGAGCGTGCGGGCCTTGCTCAGTGCTGGCAGCAAGATCGAGATCAGCAGCGCGATGATCGCGATCACCACCAGCAGTTCGATCAGCGTGAACGCCGACAGGCGCCGACGCGAGGCGATGTCCTTCATGAACGCGCTCCCACGATCAACAGGCTGCAGCCCGAAACACAACATCGATCACACCGGCCGCGCGCGGTTCATCACGCCACGAGCCTCGCACGATCGCTCACTGCGGCACGCGCAAGTTCTCGAACACGAACGTGTAGTTCTCGTTCCTGAACGAGCGCGGCGTCGCGCCCGGGTACACCTCGAGATAGTCCACGTGCCCATCGAGGAACGCCATCACGGACTTGTTGACGTCGCCGTAGCCGTTCTTGAGTCGGAAGTTCGGGTTCGTGCAGTTCGCCACGACGTCTGCGTACTGATCGTTCAGCCACACCATCTTCGAGCTGACATACCCATCACTGACGCGAAGGCGCTGAGCCCCGAAGTTGAACGCGCCGAAGAACGGGCCGCCGAGTGTCGGGCGTGTCCACTGCGCGTAGATCGGGTCGAACCACTTCACCTGATAGTGATAGCTGCTGCCGACGTCCTCATAGCTGCTGACACCTACCGTCGGCGTCGGGTTCGCCGCGTTCCATGTCCGCTGATACGTCACCAGATCCGACGGGTCGTTCATCACCTCGCAGACCTCCGCCGTGCGGCGCGGGTCATTCGCGGCCATCTGCTGCGGGCGTGCCGGCGCATCAAACACGTTGCTCACCAGATACTGATTCATGGGTCGGTCAGCCGCCTCGATATCAAACGCGCGCCCGGCCCAATACGCCGCGTTGTTCTTGCCCGCGAAGCCCCACGTCGCAAGCCCCTCAAGCCCCTGCTGCGGGTTCAGCGGGTTCGGCGGGTACCACGTCCGCGTCCACGACATCACCGCCGGCGCGTAACCCTTGGAGTCAATGCGATACTGGCCGAAGCCGATGTTCGCCTGGCGCTCGTTGCTCATGCTCTTGACCATCTTCGCCAGCGTTCGAGCGCGGCTCAGCGCCGGCAGCAAAATCGAGATCAGCAGCGCGATGATCGCGATGACCACCAGCAACTCAATCAGCGTGAAGCCAGTGCGAGCGCCAACGCCCCGTCCGCGGCCCTTGAGCAATTGCGACAGCGAAAATGAACTCATGTCGGTTCTCCGGAAACTCGCCGTGTGAGGGCGTTCAGATTTCGGGCCACGACAGCCC
>JAIEQQ010000213.1 GCA_019747615.1 Phycisphaerales bacterium | reverse complement strand
GGCGCGGGCCGCGTCGACGTTCGTGTTCAAGAGTGCCGTGAGCAGGTTCTGGCACATCATCGGCACGCGCTCGCCCATCTCGCCCAGAGCCGTGGGCATGCGTGAGATGCCGACGCCCTTGAGTTTGATGCTCTGCTTGGCGATGCTGGTGGCGTGGTCGGCGACGCGTTCGAGATCGGCGTTGACCTTGAGGAACGTCGCAACCGTTCGGAAGTCGCGGGCCACCGGCGAGAAGAGCGCCAGCACGCGATAGCACTCTTCTTCGATGCGGACTTCTTCCTGATCGACGTCATCGTCGCGCTGCACGACAGATCGGGCCAGCGGTTCATCAAGGCGGAACAGCGCCTCGATCGCCGACTCCAGCATCCCGATCGCGGTCGTCGCCTCTTTGATCAGGCGCATGCGGATGCCCTCAAGAGCCTTGTCCAGTGCAGGGTTTGAGTGCGGAGAACTCAACATCGGTGAGGTTGTTGAGTCCGGCTCAGGAGTCGGTCGCGCGTCGTCGGCCATGGCTGTGTCGTCCGTCGGTCGGGTGTTCGGAGAGGCGGCTGAAAGTAAAGGGTATTCACTCGGTGTCGGCGTCGCGGTGACCCGCCGAAGGCATCGCCACCCGATCATCATCCCGCCAAACACCGACCTTTGGCGAACGTGACTCGGTCCAGCTCGCGCACGAACTGCGCACTTGAGAAAGAGTTGGCGCAGGATTCATGTGTGCGCCGATAGGACTTGAGCTGACGCATTGCGTTGCCGGTCTGAATCATGTCGCGGGTCTGCCATGAGGTGTGTGGAATGACGATCGGCGGTTCAAACTCTGGCGGCGGCGTTCAACCCACCTATGCGTTTCACGTCGCACGCGCGTATGCGAAGCCGGGCATTGAGCCCGCTCGCACACAATCGCCCGCCCCGACGCCAATCGACGCGACTCGCGCACCCGCGGCATCTCCTGCGCAAGTCGCACCTTCGCGCGCACAGCCCGCCGCTCGCTGCGACGCGGGCGTGCTCGCGACCGTTGGCGCGACGCCGCCGATCGCGGCCCCACGGATCAACGCAACGAGCACCCAGGGGATTGATCGACTCGTCGGCGCGACGGTTTCGGGCAAGGCCTCGCCGGACTTCACCGGGAGCGCCGCGACGATGAAGTCGGAGATCGAGGCGCTGCGGCGATCGCCGTCGGTGCTGCCGCTGTATCAGCGTCCGACGGATCGCAACACGGTCGAGACGGTGCTGCTGGTTGGTCGCACGCTTGATACGCGTGGTTGATCGCTACGATCGGTTGTGAGTATGTTCCGGGTTCGTGATGATGCCGGTCGCGTCGTGCGGTTGCACGGGGCGGGGCTCGGGGCCGCGCTGTGGCTGGCGGCGCGACGCTCGCGCGGGCGTCGCGCGGACATCGCGCTGGCGGCGCTGCTGCGGGTGGTGAAGTCCGGGCGATTGCTGTCGGTGATCGGTACGACAGCGATGGTGATCATGATCGGTGTGCTGATCGTGTCCGAGACGGCGGTGGGGATCTGGATGCTGCTGTTCTCGCCGATCTTCAGCGCGATGCTGGTGGCGATCGCCGGGCTCTTCGTCGCGGGGTTTGCGATGTCGGACAGTGTCGGGCGGATGGGCGTGCGGGCGATGCTGGCGCGCCAGCGGTGCCCCTCGTGCAACTATGACCTGCGGTCGCTGGGCGTCGGGCAAGGGCGGGTGGTGTGCCCGGAGTGCGCGTCGGCGTGGAGTGGCGCGGGCCTTGGGCGTGAAGCGCCGGTGGAGCCCGAGCAGGTGATCGTCAAATGGGCCGACCGTTGACGATGACGCGAGCGATGGGGGGGTAGCCGAGCTCGAAGGCGAGAGCGCGTTCATCCGTGGAGCGGAGGATGATCAGGTCGGCGCGGCTGCCGATCTCGATGGTGCCCCGATCGTTGAAGCCGAGCAGCGCCGCGGGGTTGATGGTCGCGCCGGCGAGGGCTTCGTGCGGCGAGATTTTCAGGTGTCGCACCGCCATCGCGATCGTCTCGCACATGCTCATGCACGGGGCCGAGCCGGGGTTGAAGTTGGTGGCGATGCACAGCGCGCCTCCGAGGTCGATCAGACGGCGGGCGTTTGCGAATCGCTGATCGAGATGGACGCCGCAGATCGGCAGCGCGACACCGAAGGCGCTTGACGTCGCCAGCGTGCGGAGCCCGTCGTCGGTTGACGCTTCGAGATGATCGACGCTCAGCGCGCCGAGCGACACCGCGGCTTCGATCATGCCCAGCGCGTTGAACTGGTCGGCGTGAACGCGGAACGGAAGACCGAGCGAGCGAGCTTTGGTGAAGAGCTCGACACACTGCGCGACGGACCACGCGCCGGTCTCGCAGTACGCGTCGATCGCGATGCCGGGGAACTCCGAAGCGACGGCGGGCAGCGTCTCGTTGATGACGCGATCGACGAAGCTGGGCACTGCGTCGTCGATGGCGTGGCCGAGCAGAGCGGTGGGCACGAGCGTGCCGGGGAACGCGGCGCTGGCGCGATGGATCGCGCGGAGCATCTTGAGCTCGGTGGCGGTATCGAGCCCGTATCCGGATTTCACTTCAATGGTGGTGCTGCCGCAGCGGAGCATGATGTCTAGGCGCTGGAGCAGAAGCTCGACGAGCGTGCTCTCGGTGGCGTCGCGCACGCTGCGGACGGTGGACATGATGCCGCCGCCACGGGCGAGGATGTCGAGGTAGGGCACGCCGCGGCGTTTGTCGTCCCACTCGCTCAGGCGGTCGCCGGCGAAGCAGGCGTGTGTGTGGCAGTCGACGAATCCGGCGACGACGGCGTTGCCGGCGGCGTCGATCTCGGTGGTGTCGGGTGTTGAGGCGGGTTCGGGTGCGGCGATTGAGGACGGTTGAGCACGCGACAGCTCGATGCGTGTGATGCGCCCTTCGAGGATGGTGATGTCTACGAGAGCGTTGACATGAACGCGGTCCATCGCGGCGCCGCGGAGCGAGCCTGCGATGCCTCGCGCGCCGACGGCGGGGCGGTGGTGGGTGACGATGCGTGCGTTGCGGATAATGAGTGACATGGCTGGCGGTCAGGGCTTGAGAGCGGCGGGCGCTGTTGGGGCCGGTGGAACTGAAGGCGTGGGCGGACGCTCGCTGAGACCCGCGAGGAAACGCAGGAGGATGTACGCCGCGACTCGGGCGGTGCGGCCCTGTTCGTCGTGGGGCGGGCAGTGCTCCATGATGTCGAAGCACTTGATCTGTGGCGAGGCGCCCGCGGCGTGGGCGTAGCTTGCGACCTGATCGACGGTCAGGCCGCTGGGATTCAGTGCGCTGACGCCGGGTGCTTGAGATGAATCGATCGCATCGAGGTCAATGCTGACGAAGGCGGGTGACTTCGGGAGATGAGCCGCGGCTTGTGCGATGGTGGTGGCGGGCTTGACGACGCGGCCAGCGTGGGCTTTGAAGTAGTCAAAGTGTTCGGGCGAGTTGACAAAGAACCTGAAGCCGACGATGCGGAGGTCATTGATGCCGCAGTCTTCGATGAGCCGGCGGAAGGGCATGCCGGATCCTGGCTCGGGGCGGACGTCCAGGTGCGCGTCGGTGTAGAGCCCGGCCCGCACGCCGAGGCGACGGCACGCGGCCCGGACAAAGGGGAAGGTCAGATCGTGGCCGCCGCCGAGTGCGATGGGGACGAGGCCGAGGTCCAGGATCGCCTCGGTGGCGCGCGTCACGCGATCGTGTGTCTCGTCGAGCGAGTCGCCAGGGATGACATCGCCGGCATCGAACACCCGCGCGAAGGACATGCCGCCGGCGGGCACCGCGACGCCGTAGGTCGCCAGTGCGGCGCGGATGGCGCGGGGGGCGAGTGCGGCGCCGGGCCGCCCACCATTGAGCCGCACGCCCGTGTCATCGGGGATTCCGAGGATCGCGGCGCGGCAGGTGTGAGCGTGCGCCAGATCGCGGACGATCGTCGACGCGAAGCGGCCGGGTGTCGTGGGGTAAACGTCGGCGGGCTGTGTACACGGGATCACGAAGAGAGGATAGTGGGGCGTAGCGCTCGGCGGCGCGTGCGAGAGCGCTCGGGCCGGGAGTCGATGCGATGTTCAACGAAGTGAGGGAAGGGATGGAAGGGGGAGGCGAGGATGAGAGGCTCGGGTCGCGGAGGAACGGAGGGGAGCGGAGAGGTTGCGGTTGATCGGAGGCTTAGGAGGACTGCTCGCCGCGCGGAAGGGTTTTCAACGAAGGAATGGAACGGATGGAATGGTCACGTTTTCTCCGTCCGCTCCCCTCCGCCTCCGTCCGTGTTCCTCGGTGTCCTCCGTGTACGAATCCCCTGTCTTCCCTCTGCGTACCCCTGCAGTCTCTGCGTCCCCCGCGTACTCCGATGTCTTGGAGTATCTCGATGCAAAGGGCTCAATCCGGAGCTTGCGCTCCGGGCTCCCTCACCCCTCGGCTCTTCCCCTTTCAGCCGGGCCAAGTGCCGCGGTAGACCTCGGTGGCGGGGCCGGTCATGGAGATGTGGTTGGTGTCGGGGTCCCAGCGGATGCGGAGCGTGCCGCCGGGCAGGTCGACGCGGGCGGTGCGGCGGAGGACGCCGGTGAGGACTCCGGCGACGACGACGGCGCACGCGCCGGTGCCGCAGGCGAGCGTGATGCCCGAGCCGCGCTCCCATGTGCGCATCTGCACGCGAGAGGGTGAGAGCGAGCGGGCGAAGTGGATGTTGGCGCGATGCGGGAACGCGTCGTGCCGTTCCAGGGCCGGGCCGAGGCGAGCGAGATCGAGCTCATCGAGATTCAGCGGGAGCCTTGCGATCGACGCAGCGACGGGGGGGCGATCAACGAAGATCACTGCGTGCGGGTTGCCCATGCCGACGAACGTGGTGCTGAGCCAGCCGATCTCGGAGCGCATGAGCGAGATGAATGGGTGCTCGGTCCTGGCGATCACGTCGCGGCGTGAGGCCTTCGCGAGCGACGGCGCGGGGTTTGAGAGGTCCGCCGGCACTCGGCGCGGGTCCAGTTGTGGCTCGCCCATGTCCACCGTCGCGGTCGTGAGCCGACCGTTGCTGGTGGCGTATTCGATGGGCAGCACGCCCGCGCCGGTTTCGACGCGGAGCGGCATTGCTCGCAGGCGGAGCCGATCGAACGCGAACTTCGCGACCAGTCGGATGCCGTTGCCGCACATCTCCGCTTCGGTGCCGTCGGCGTTGAACATCCGCATTCGGGCGTGTGCGCCGGCGCGAGCGGCGTGAGCGGTGGGGCGGCAGACGAGGATCAGGCCGTCGGCGCCGACGCCGGTGTGCCGGTCGCTGATCCTGCGGGCGAGCGTGGCGAGGCGAGCGGACGACGCAAGGCGTGGCGTGGTGAACGCGTCGGTCAGGACGTAGTCGTTTCCGATGCCGTGCATTTTGGTGAAGTTCAGGGCCATGGCGGGCGAAGGCTAGACGGCACCGGCGTGTGCCAGCGTGTCCAGCACCAGCGCGATCGCGGCGAGGACGGTCAACACGATCGTGACGAGCTTGATGCGGCGGGCGGTCCGATCGATCGGCAGCGCGCCGAGACTGGCGCCCTCGAGGGCGACGAGGTTCTCGATGCGGGTCTGGATCGAGCCGTGCCGGAACGCGAAGCGACGGCGCGGGATGTGATTGAGGGCCGCGACGGAGTCGAGCGCCCCGGCCATGGCCCGGACCGCGTTCGGCGTCACCGCATTCGGCGTCACGACCGGCAGTCCCGGCGGCGTGAGCTGCAGCGAAATCTGGCCCATCGCACTGGTGATGATGGTGGAGTTCTGGGCGACCGGATTGAACCCAGCGTTCGTCAGCGACGCGCTCGCGTTCATCGTGTCGCTCGCGGCCAGCTCGTCGCGGCTCAGCGCCACGGCGGCGAACGCGTCGGCCTGCCACTCAAACTTGCGGCTGACCCATCCGAAGATCACGAACGCCCCGAGGATCGCGCCGGTGGCGCCGGCATATTCGACCCACGCGGGCAACCGCTCGACCATGAGAGCCGCGAGTGTGAGGTTGATCGCGATGCCGATGAGGAAGGTGAGGACGAGGACGGAACTGATCAGCGCGAGGCCGAGCCAGATGATGTGGCGGTGTCGGATGTGCCCCAGTTCGTGAGCCAGCACGGCGCGGACCTGATCGATCGGCAGGTCATTCAGCAGCGCATCGGTGAGCAGGATGTGGCGAGCGCGCCCGAACACGCCGATCACGGCGCCGTTGATCATGGTGCCGTCCGTGCGCCACAGAAGCAGCTCGCGTGCGCGAACGCCGTTGCGATGGCAGAGGCCGAGCAAGTCCTCGGCCATGGTGCCGGATCGGATGGGCACGGTGTCCCACAACCAGCGAATGCCCAGCGGCATGAGTGCCAGCAGCAGAACCACGCCCGTAATCTGGATGACGGTGTGGCTCAGCGATTGGCCGTCGCTGGTGGCGAGCCAGCGCCCGAACGCGCCGACACCGCCCGCGGCGTGTTCGAGCTTGGCGCTTGCGAACGCGATGACGCCGGGCGAGAGCTCACTGATGGCCGTGAGCGCCGACATGGGCACCAGCACGAGCAGGACCTGATGACGGACTTGCATCAGGACGTGGCCGATGCGGGTGGGGCCACGAAAAACCGGGCGCGAACGGTCCAGCGAGCGCACCATCACCGCCTCGCGCATCAGCCGGTCCATCGGGAAACTCGCCCACCACCCGGCGATGATGACCAGCAGCGCCGGGGCGCTGGTCAGGAGTTCGTCAAGAACCACAACGTTTCCGACGATCGCTCGATTCGCGGCCAGCGAGCCGAGGGCGAGCACGCACGTGGCGTGTGACATCACCGCGAGCCAGCGGGCGCTGAGCACGACGCGATCGAACCGCATCACCGCGCTGTACTCGCCCGTTTGCTCGAGCCTGCGGCGGGCGATGCGCCCGGCGACGAGCTGCGCGATCACCAGCGCGATCGCGATGCCCCAGGTGATCGCCAAGACCCCGGCGCTGCCGTCGGCACTCCAGAACGGAAGCGGCTGTCGATCGCCCGACGGAACCACGCCCTCGGACGGGCGGAACTGGTCCGCCATGACCACGCACGCAAAGATCGCGATGAGCATGAAATGCAGCACGAAGCCGGAGCGTATGGGGCCGGCGAACAGCTCGGCACGCTGCGCTGAGGACCAAATCCGACCGCCGGCCGAATGCGAATGAAACGGGAAACGTCACGCGGCATCCAAACCCTTAGCATCGCCTATGCCAACTTCACCCACGCCCACGACGCATCTCTCACAGCCGCCCGTCGGCGAGATTCGCGACGCGCGGACCGACGAAGCTCCCCACACGATGCAGTGCATGGAGATCTGGGGCGGAAATGGGGTCGTTGAGCGGGCCGCGACGATGCCCGGGGTGGACATGTGGGTCTATTCCCGTCCGCATCGCGGCGAGAACGAGGGCGGTGACATCCACTACATCTCCAGTTGCGGCACCGGGCGCATCGGGCGTGTGATCCTGGCGGATGTGTCGGGCCATGGCGGGTCCGCCGCGGCTTTGGCGGTGAAGCTCCGCGACATCATGCGGCGATTTGTGAACTTTGTCGAGCACGGGCCGCTGGTCTCGAGATTGAATCGCGAGTTTGGAAGCGAGGCGAAGCTTGGCAAATTCGCCACAGCGATCGTCGCGACGTACTTTGCGCCCAGCTCGGTGCTCGTGCTTTGCAACGCCGGCCACCCGCGCCCGCTGATCTACTCGACGCGAACGAAACGCTGGCGCGTGCTGGATGCGCAGGATGGCGAGGCTCGCGTGGCGACGCCGAGCGATGGGGGTGCCGGTGGGGGAGGTGGGCGAGGAGAGAACATCAGCAACGCGCCGCTGGGCGTGATCGAGGACAGCGAGTATTTCGCCGAGGCGCTACGCATGAGCGACGGCGACATCGTGATCCTGTACACCGATGCGCTGATGGAGGCTCGCAAGCCCGGCTCGCCGATGCTCGGCGAGCACGGCCTGCTTGGGATCGTCGAGCGACTCGGCGTTGGCAACCCGGAGACACTGGCCCAGCGGCTGGTCGCCAGCGTCCGCGAGTACGCCGGCGGCATCGAGCTTGACGACGACTCGACGGCGCTGGTGCTGCAGATAAACTCGCGCCCGGTGAAGTACTCGCTCATGGCTCGCATTCGCTCGAATCTGCGATTCCTGGGGATGATCGGCGGCTCCTTCATCGGTCGCGGCAGCGCCCCCTGGCCCGAGCTCTCACGCATGAACATCGTCGGTTCGATCGCGCCGTGGGTGAGCCGCGGGTATCGGACGGATGCAAAGGTCAACGGCGAGTAAGCGGCGACGACGCGTTGCGCCGTCGTTGCCCAGCACGCGAGCTACCGTCTGCCGATGGACGACCGCTTCAAACAGATGCCCGCATCGCTGGCCAAATGCAGCCGCGTTGTTCGACTGGGCCCGCGCCAGATTCCCGCGCTGCTAGCGCATCCGGATTGGGAGACGCCCTGTCCGACGATGATCTGGATGCACGGGCGCACCGCCGACAAGTTCCTTGATAGCGGGCGATACCTCCGCCTCATCCGCGCCGGCATCGCGGCCTGCGCCGTCGATCTGCCCGGACATGGCGAGCGGCTCGACCTTGCGCTGCAAGGCCCGACGCGCACGCCCGAAGTGCTGAACCAGATGGTCGGCGAGGTTGATCACGTGTTCGAGGCGCTCGGCGGCGACGAGTTTGGCGGGTGTTTCGATCTGGATCGGGCCGCGCTGGGCGGCATGTCGGCCGGTGGCATGGTCACGCTGCGCCGCCTGTGCGATCAGCACCCGTTCGTCTGCGCCTGCGTCGAGAGCACCGCCGGCAATCTGGCGATGCTCTACGACCCGGCGCGAGGCTGGCCTGTCGAGCATGTGACCGACCTGGTCCCGACGCTCGACCCGATCACGCACCTGAGCGGTTGGCGTCCGATACCGCTGCTGGCGCTGCACTCGCACGCGGATCGGACGGTGCCGCTGGCGTGTATCGAGTCGTTCACCGATGAGCTTCGTGGCCGATACGAACAGCTCGGCGCAGACGCCGGACTGGTCCGCCTGCACACATGGCCGACCACCGGCGCGCCCGATGAGCACAACGGCTTCGGGCGCGTCGCGTCCGAAGCCAAAACGGTCCAGGTCGATTTTCTGACCGAGCACCTGCGGGCAAGGCCGATCGCAGAGGTTTAGGTCGCCGGGCCGGTGCCCGCCAGCCGATTGCCGAAGTGCTCATCCTGCACCGGCACGACCTGTCGCAGCACGTCGATCAGCACCTCGCCGGGCGATCCCATCGCGTCGATCTCGGCGATCAGGCTGCGGTCATAGCACTCCAGCACGGGGTAGGTCTCGTTCTTGTAGACCTCCCAGCGCTTGCGGATCACGTCCTCTCGCGCGTCGTCAAAGCGGTTCTCTTTGATCGCGCGCCGGCGCAGCCGCTCGATCATCCTGTCCTCGTCCGGGCAAACAAGGTGGATGATCTTGAGCACCTTCAGGTGCTTCTCCAGCAGCTTGGCCTGATTGGGGTTCCGCGGGATTCCGTCGAGCACCAGCAGGTCTTGGTTCGGCTTGTAGATGCTCATCACCGTCCGTGCGTGCATGTGCTGAGACCACATCTGCACCGTCGGCTCGTCGGGCACGAGCAAGCCCTTGCTGGAGTATTCGACGAAGGTCTTGCCCAGCGCCGTAGTCATGTCCACGTTGCGGAACACGTCGCCGCAGGACAGGTGATAGAAGCCTGGGACGTAACCCAGGATCTTGCCCTGTGTGCCCTTG
>JAIEQQ010000065.1 GCA_019747615.1 Phycisphaerales bacterium | reverse complement strand
AGCAAGCTCAGCGGCTCAGGGGCCGCGTCGCTCGTGACCAAGTCTTTCACAACAATGCCGAAGTACCCAGACAGCCCAACGGCGACCGCGAGGCCGACGATCGATCGAGCGCGCCGACCGATCGTCACCGCGGTTCGTGTCGGCCCAGTCTGTGAGTAGATGAGGTTCATACGATGGGCGAGATCAACGACGAAGCATAGGCGATCAGAATCCAAACGACAACCGATCGATCTCGACGCCAGTCATGGACTCTACCCCACACTTCGACGCCGAGCCGTCGGGCGATGCACCCGATTTACCCCTAGTACTTCTACCGAGCCGGTCGTTCGGGCTTGGGTCTGCGGTCGATCGCGATCGGTCGCATCGAGTTCCCCAACCCGAATTGTTCCCAGATAAAGCCGCTTTTTGAGCGATGAACGCCGATTCAAGGGCCCGATGAACGACGTGATCTTGATCCTGATGCTCGGCTTTTTCGCCGGTGCGCTCGGCGGGCTGGCCGGCGTTGGCGGGTCAATGTTGATGCTTCCGGGGCTGCATTTTTTGCTGGATCGTCCGGGAACCTCGCCGGAAGTGCATCATCTCTATATGGCCGCCGCGCTCGTCACCAACATCTTCGTCGCCCTCCCGGCGGCGATCCAGCACGGGCGGGCCGGCGCGGTGCGGCGGGACCTGGTGCCGACGCTCCTGATCAGTTCGATGACGGTGATCGTCGTCGGTGTCCTCCTCAGCAACGTCATCAAGGGTGACTCCCTGCGGCTCGGCCTCGCGTGCTTCATCGCGGCGTATTGCGTCTTCAACGTGTGGCGAGTCTTTCGAAAGACCGCCGACCCGGCCGCGGGCACCGGCAAACCCTCGACCGCTTCGCTCTGGTGCTATGGCGGCGCGACCGGGCTCATCGGCGGGTTGCTCGGCCTCGGAGGCGGGGTTCTCCTGGTCCCGGTCCTCCAGATTCTCGGGCGCGTCGGCCTGCGTGAGAGCATCGCGACCAGCTCGTCGGTGATCTGGCTCACGGCGCTCGTCGGCGCGACGCTGAAGGTCGCGACGATCGGCGGGCTCGGGTTTTCGATCCTCGAAGTCGGCAAGCTCGTCGCGTGCCTGGCACCCACCGCCGTCGTCGGGTCGATCATCGGGGCGAAGCTGACCCACGCTCTGCCGCTGACGGCGGTGCGGCTGGCGATCACCGGGGTGCTGATCGTCGCGGCGTTGAAGCTGGCGGACCTGATCTAGACATCCAGCGAACTTTTGCTAGCGCGTTCGAGGAGTTCCATGACACACCGCTGTCGAACGCTCGGAACGACATCATGGAGGAACTACGAAAGATGAGGCGGAAGTACCCATGACAAGCTCTGTGTATCGAATGTCTGCTCGCAGGGACGGCTCAGTTGGATACCCGGGAGTTTGCGCTGCGGACTTTGCCCAAGAAGAAGCCCGCTCCTGCCCACGGTGCGGCTGGCGATTTGCGTTTCCTGTTGGACCACGAGTGTATTATGTCAGCGCCGGTCGCAAGTGGTACGACTTCGTCTCGGCGTCCAATGTCCAGAGCACGATGTTCAGCGAACGCGCGATCGAGGCGTTCGCGTCCGTCGGTGCGCAGGGGTATCGCGTCGTGCCTGTCAAAGTGTCCTTCCGGCCAAATCCCCCTCCCAAGCTCGCGCCGCCCAAGTACTTTGCGATCGAACTCACCTCGTGCGTACGCCTCGACGTCGCGGCCTCAGGCTATGAACAGGGCGACTATTGCACGCTCTGCGCCCGCCGCACCGCAACGACGCAAGAGACGAACTTTGTCCGCAAGGGGCGCTCCCTGGACATGTCAACCTACGACGGCGCAGACATCTTCGCCGTGGGGCACCTGGAATCGCGAAACGAGTACTGCAGCCTCAAGATCGTCGAGGTCGCCAGGAAGTACAAACTCACCAACAGCGCCTTCCAGCCGTGGGCATGGCAGGAAGATCCCGAGCGGTACATGGAGATCATCGACTACCTCGGCGGCCCGTGGCCGCCAATCGCATGACCGCGGAGCTGGCGGGTACACAGCAAATCAGACGGCGGGCGCGTCCGCTTGCGTCGGGCTCGGCGGGGCGTACTCGGCCCGCGCCTGCCGGCGCGAGCGGTAGCGTTCAGCATCGCCAGCGTGCGCAAGCTTCTCGCCGGCTTGGCGGCGGAGGTCATCGACCAATCGCTGGAGCATCGCGAGGCCCTCGGCCTCCCCCATGGCCAGGAGCGTCTCGGGGGCGATGGGCTTGCCGACGCAGATGCCGATGGTGCGGTTGAAGAACGTGGGGATGGATGTGCCGCGAGGGAAGGCTTCGAAGCAGCCGTGGATGCCGATGGGCAGGATGGGGCACTTGGCGCGGCTCATCAAGAGCCACGCGCCGCGCTTGAACTCGTGAACCTGGCCATCGAGCGTGCGCGAGCCCTCGGGAAAAACCAGCACGACGCGCTGCTGCTTGAGAGCGTCAATCGTGAGACGGATCGCGGCGGTGTCGGACTCGCCCTGACGAAGCGGGATCGAGTTCAACCCCTTGATCAACGCGCCAAAGAGCTTGGACGTGAAGAGCGTCGAACGGGCGACGAAGTTCAGGTGCCGCGCCGGCAGCGCCATGCCCGCGACGATTGGATCAAAGTGCGATTGGTGATTGGCCACCACAAGCACCGGGCCGGTCGACGGCAGGTTGCCCGAGCCCCAGACCCGGAAGCGATAGATCAACGTGATCGAGAACCGCACGATGAAATAGCAGAGCTCGTAGAAGAGCAGGCCACCGAGCGAGCGACCGGGGTTCTTTTGGCGGAAGCGGGAGAGCATGGGGAGAGGGGAGGCACTGGGGACTAGGCACTGGAGGCGTCTTCTCGTCGCGCTTCAGGCGTTTGCGAGTGTTGCCATGCGTTCGTGGGCGATGTTGGCCATCGCGTCCACGACGGAGTCCTTGCTGATGCCGGTGGTGTCGATCTCGATGCTGTCGGCAGGGCGGGTCAGCGGGCCGACGGCTCGGGTTTGGTCGGAGCGGTCGCGTGCGGCGATCTCGATCTCGATGATGTGCTCATCGGCAAACTGGCCGCGGGCGCGGATCTGGTCTGCGCGCCGGCGGGCGCGTTCTTCGGGCGAGGCCCAGAGGTAGAACTTGAGCTCGGCGTCTTGGAACACGACGCTGCCCTGATCGCGCCCTTCGGTGACCAGTCGCGGGTGTTGTGCGCCGATGAGCTGCTGCGTCCGCACGAGTCGCTGCCGCAGATCCGGCACACCCGCCAGCGGCGAGACGAGCCGCTCAACATCCGGCGTTCGAAGGAGATTCGTCAGGTCGCGCCGGCCGGAGTTGCTTCTTGCGTGCAATCGCGGCGGGTCTTGCGACCAATCAAACTGCAGGTCGGCCTGCTCGACGATCGCGGCGATGCGATCGTGCTGATCGAGTGAGACCTCGTGTTCGAGGGCCAGAACCGCAGCGGCGCGGTACATGCTGCCGGTATCGAGGAAGGCCAGGCCAAGGCGCTGCGCGAGCTCACGTGCAACGGTGGATTTGCCGGTGCCGGCGGGGCCATCGATGGTGACGATGAAGCGAGGCGGGAGCGGCGCGTGTCTCTGGACGATCGGCTGCACCTGCACGGCGCTGGCCAGCCAATCAGGGACTTGCGGTGCTCGCGTGCTCATTCCTCGTCGGCTCCTGCTCCGTCTTCGTCTGAGAGTTCGTCCGCGCCGTCGGCTCCATCGACCGCCGCGAGGAGGGCTGAGAGGCCCGAGTCCTCGGCGACCGGTTCGGCCAAGACCTTGTTCAGAATATCACGGCTGCGCACCAGCGCGGGGACGGGATCCGCATTTCCACGATAATCGAGCGTGAACGGACCCTCATAGCCCACGGCATCCAAGACGCCGACATACGTCATCAGGTCGTAGTTCGTGCCCGCTTTGCCAGCCGCGCCTTTGCTCGGGGCCTTGGCAACCATGACTGCGGCCTCGGAGGCGGCAGATTCCGCCGGCGGCGCGTCGCCCTTGGCCTTGCTCTTCTTTCCAGCGGCCTTGGGCTTTTCGGCCTTTGCCGACTTCGCGGCCCCCCCCGGCTCTTCGAGCTTCGGCAGAGCGAGCGACTTCTTGGCGGGCACCGCATCCAGCGGCGGGAGCTCATCGGGAACCGGGATCAGCACCGCCGAGGCGTACGGCACGAGGCGACGGAGGTATTGCACCGCATCAGCGGAGACGGACGCGGCGGAGAAGTCCGGCAGCGTGCCGACGCGGAAGCCGCCGATCTTCTTGAGCACTTCGGTGACGCGCTCGGGCGTCGACGTGAGGCCGCGATACGGCGCGAGGCAGAGATTCATGTCGAGCTTCTCAGCGCGGCGTGAGATGGGCTTGAGATTCGCGGCGACGTTGGCGAGCGTCTCGTCGTCATCGGGCGCATCGATCGTGATCGAGAACGCGGAGCAGCCGAGCCAGTGCGCCGCTTGCGCGACGCGCAGGCAGCGCTCGGTCGCGGCTTCGACCGTCACGACGTCTTCGGAGCCCAGCGGGTGCGGCGTGAGCTCCATGAGCACGAGGATCGGGCAGCCGGCCTTATCGGCGGCTTCGAGCACTTTGTGCAGCATCGGACGATCGGCACCGACGAGCAGATCCGTGGAGAGCACGAGACCGTTGACACCGATCTCCTGGCGTGCGAAAGCCGGGGCATCGGTGAGTTTGAGCTTGGGATGGCCGTTGAGCCCCTGGAGGCGTTGTTTGAGAGCGCCGACATTAAGGGTGAGGAGCATTGGGTGAGGGTATCGGTCAAGGGGGCGCTGGACCAACAGCGTTGGCGAGGGCGAAAGAACTGGGTAGTTCTGGCGGGGGGAGTTGTGCGGGGGCACGGCGGCGCGGGGGCGAGGCGGGAGTCTTCAGGCGCGAGAGTGCCGGTCTCGCCGCGGGGACTTAAAGATGGATGGCACCGGCGATGGCGGCGTCGCGTTCGCGATGGATCGGCGTCGGTGCGAGGTGCCAAGAGCGTGGCGGCGATGGTGCGTGACCGCTGGCGTGTTCGTACGCCGTGGCGTTGTGCCACGGGAGCCTGCCCGTCGCGGCGATCGGCGACCCGCCCCGATTGAGTGGTACTGCGAAAGGGTCTTGTGCCGGGATGGACGTGGATGTATTCTGCCCGATTCCACCCGCACAGGGCAGCGCTTGCAAGGAGCCACGATGGCCGGACCAACTTCGCCGAATCCCGCCCCGACGTCGCCGCTGACTGCTGAGGACCTTGGCCACGAGTTCGGGCCCGATGTCCCGGCTTTGAGGCAGGGCGCGACGGCGGAGGAAAAGGACGCGCACTGGTTCCAGCATGTGTATCAGGGCGACCGGATGCCGCAGTTGACGTGGCGGGCGGTGATCATCGGCGGCGTGCTGGGCATGCTGATGAGCGTGTCGAACCTGTACACGACGCTGGCGATCGGCTGGGGCTTCGGCGTGGCGATCACGGCGTGCGTGATGAGCTATGTGATCTGGAACGGCGTGCGCGCGGTCACCGGCGGCGCTGTGACCAAGATGTCGATCCTTGAGAACAACTGCATGCAGTCCACCGCTGCGGCGGCCGGATCGAGCACGGGCGCAACGATCGGTGTGATGTTCGGGGCGCTGCTGCTGCTGGCGCCGATTCCGGCGGGCATGACGGCGGCAGACGTGAAAAGCTGGAACGTCAGCTCGTGGTGGGTCGTCGGGACGTTCACGTTCTTCACCGCCGGGCTTGGCGTGTTTCTGGCGGTGCCGATGAAGCGGCAGATGATCAATCAGGAAAACCTGCGGTTTCCCAGCGGCGTCGCGGCCGCGGAGACGCTGAAGAGCTTGTATAGCGAGAGCATCGAGTCGCTCCAGAAGGCGTATGCCCTCATCGTGGGGCTTGCTCTGGGCTTGCTGCTCGGACTACTGAATACGGCTGAGGGTGCGATCAAGGCCTTGGACAAGTTCTTTGCCATGGTGCCGATCCGCATCCCCGGTGAGTTCCACTTTCCGTGGGAGGCCGCGGCATCGAAGTACCTGTGGTATGGCAAGACCGGTGTCGGGCACGCCGGCGAGTTCAGCCTGCTGCTGATCGCGGCGGGCGTGATCACGCGGATGCGTGTGTGCCTGAGCATGTTCGCCGGGTCGGTGCTGCTGTACTTCGTCGTCGGGCCTTGGCTCGTGACGAAAGATCACGCGATCGCTGGAAGCGGTTGGGTCGTCGGACCCGAAGGCGGCTGGGTGTACGACGCGACGCTGAAGACCGCTGAGGCGGTCGTGAACATCGATGTCGTCGGCGGCGGGACCGTGCTGCACTTCACGCGCTGGTCGCTCTGGGGCGGTAGCGCCGTGATGGTGTTCGCGTCGCTCACAGCGCTTGCGCTGCAGTGGCGCGTTGTTGGGCGAGCGCTCTCGGGCGTGTTCAACCGCAAGTCCAGCGGCAACGCGGCGATGGACGAGATCGAAGTGCCGAACAGTTGGATGGTCATCGGGCTGATCCCCGTGACGATCGGGCTTGTGATTATCCAGTATGTCGCGTTCGATATCGCGTGGTGGGCGGGTCTGATCGCGATCGCGATGAGCTTCATCCTGAGCATGGTCGCCTGCCGCAGCACGGGCGAAACGGACACGAACCCGATCGGCGCGATGGGCAAGGTGATGCAGCTCACGTTCGCGGTGCTGAAGCCGAAGATGATCGTGCCGAACCTCGCCTCTGCGGGTGTCGCGGCGAACGCCGCGGCGGCCAGCGCGGACCTGCTCACCGATCTCAAGAGCGGCTACCTGCTGGGCGCGAACCCGCGCAAGCAGTTCATCGCGCAGTTTGTGGGCATCTTCTTCGGGACGCTGGCGATCGTGCCGGCGTGGTTCCTCATGGTGCCGGATAAGGCGGCGCTGGAGAAGTACGCGTTGCCAGCGACGCAGCAATGGGCCGCGGTGGCGCGGGTCTTGACCGAGGGTCTGCACAAGCTGCCGGACTCGGCAAAGTGGGCGCTGTTGATCGGCGCTCTGGTTGGCATCACGCTCCCGCTGATCGAGCGACTGGTGGACCCGAAGTTCCGCAAGTATCTGCCGAGCACGATGGGGCTGGGCCTGTCGTGGGTCATCCCATTCGGCAACACGTTCAGCTTCCTGATCGGCGCCGTGATCATCTGGATCTGGGAGCTCTCGGATCGCAAGAGCGCCGACAAGTACGCCGTGGCGATCGCGTCGGGCATGATCGCTGGTGAGAGCTTGATGAAGGCGCTCATCGCGATGACGGCGACGGCGATCGGCCTGATCTGGGCAACGAGCTGACCAGCGCCGACGTATAACGGCGCGGCGGCTGATCTCGCGTGCGTTCCTTTGTGAATCCACTCCCGGGCGTCCGGGTTTCATTTCTGTAGGTGCATATGGCCATTCCAACACTCACCGACGAACAGGTTTCGACATGGACTCGCTTGCAGAAGGACCAGTGGTGGCTGGCCAATGTCTTTCGCGGCGATATGGCCCAGCTCACGCTGCGCTCGGCGCTCACCGGCTTCCTGCTCGGCGGCGTGCTCAGCGCGACGAACCTCTACATCGGCGCAAAGACCGGCTGGACGCTCGGCGTCGGCCTCACGTCGGTCATCCTCGCTTTCGCCGCGTTTCGCGCGATGTCCACGCTCGGCTTCCGCGATATGACCATCCTGGAGAACAACGCCAGCCAGTCCATCGCCACCGCGGCGGGCTACATGACCGGGCCACTGATCAGCGGCATGGCGGCGTATATGTGGATTCAGAATGAGCCCATGCCCTGGTACCAGATGTTCTGGTTCAATGTCGTGCTCTCGGTGCTCGGCGTGCTCGTGGCGTTCCCGATGAAGCGGCGATTCATCAACGACGAGCAGCAACCGTTTCCCGAAGGGCGCGCGTGCGGCGTTGTGCTCGACACGCTGTACACGTCGTCAGCGGCGGTGGGCATTTTCAAAGCCCGGGCGCTGGCGATCGCGGCGTTGATCGCCGGCTCGGTGCAGTTCCTGATGGGCGAGGCGTATCTCAAGGCGTTGCATGGCGTCGTGCTGATGGCTCGCACCGGCGATGGCTGGTGGACGATGGCGGCGAAGCAGAAGGCGGTGCTGGCCGAGACGTGGCACCTGCCGCACAACTTTGACCTGCTGTTCAAGTACTGGAAGTCGAACAACAACGAGCCAACGCTGCCTTGGGCGAACAGTGTGAAGCTCAGTCACATCGGGTTCAATCCGGCGGTCGATCTTGCGATGATGGGCGCCGGCGGGCTGATGGGAATCAAGGCCGCGATCAGCCTGATGATCGGGATGATCCTGAACTTCTTCGTGATCGTGCCTTGGATGATCATGATCGGCGAGATCGCGCCCAAAACCGGCTCGCTCGCAGCGGGCGACGCGGTCTTCGGGCGAACGCACATCCTCAACACCTGGGCTCTGTGGTGGGGCATCGCGATGATGGTGACCGCGGCGATGGTCTCGCTCTTCGCCAAGCCGCAGATCTTCATCGAGGCGTTCAGCGGCCTCTTTGCCAAGCGCGACGCCAGCGGCGCGACGGACCCGTTGAAGCACATCGAGGTTCCGCTGTGGATCTCGTGGGTCGGGATCCCGGTCGTCGGGGCGGTGGGCGTGTGGATGGCGCACGACTGGTTCGGCGTGTCGTGGGTCTTTGGCGCGACGGCGATCCCGCTGATCATCGTGCTGACGCTGATCGCCGCGAGCAGCACCGCCCTGACGGGCATCACGCCAACGGGCTCGCTGAGCAAGATCCCGCAGTTCATGTTCGGCGCGCTGGATCCGAAGCACCCCCCCACCAACCTGATGACGGGCGTGATGTGTGTGGAGGTGGCCAGCAACGCCAGCAACCTGTTGATGGACATCAAGCCGGGATACATGCTGGGCGGCAAGCCGCGCCATCAGGCCTTCGGGCACATCATCGGGATCATCGCCGGCTCGCTGGCGAGCACACCCTTGTTCTACTTCCTGTTTACGCAGGACTTCAAGCCGGAGATGAAGGCGACGCCGGGCCAGTTGCAGGCGGTGATGGCGCCCGACGGCGGGCAGTTCAGCTTCCCCTCGGCGGTGCAGTGGAAGGGCGTGTCGGACTTGATTGCATCGGTCTTCGGCGGCAGCGGCTCGGCCTCGTTGCTGACGACCTCGATCATCACCTCGATGATCATCGCCGCGGCGGTCGGCCTGGTGTTTGAAGTCGCACGCATCGTGAGCAAGGGCAAGTTCCCCTTTTCACCGCTGGCGATCGGCCTCGGTGTTGTTGTGCCGGCCGATAGCTCGCTGGCGATGTTCGCCGGTGCGTTCTTCTTCTGGGCGATGCACAAGGTGTATGCCAACCGCAAAGAGAGCATGGGCCACAAGCTGTGGATCGACACGCACGAACCGATCTGCGCCGGCGTGATCGCGGGCGCTGCGCTTGTGGGGATCGGTGATTTGCTGGTGAAGGTGTTCTTGTTTAAGTAGTTGGCGCAAAGGCGATGCGTTCCCGAGTCGTTGGTTGTGGACGCCGTGGCTGACGCTCTTCGAAGCCACGGGTCCGGTTGTAGAACAACGACAAACGTGGTCGAGGTGTGTACGCATCCCGGTGCCCGAGGTGTGAGGTGCGTGGTACGCGAGGTCCGCGAAGTCCGCGAGATGCGTGCGGGCTTGCTGACTTGCTTGCGGGGGCATGCGGGAGAGTGCGGGCGGGGTTGCACTTGGACCGCCGCAACCCGAGATGGTGTATTCGGACGCCGTGGCTGAGGCTTTGCGAAGCCACGGGCCG
>JAIEQQ010000472.1 GCA_019747615.1 Phycisphaerales bacterium | reverse complement strand
CGGCGATCGGCACCGTGTCCCCGGTGCCCGGCGCAGATTTGAAAAACCCGCGGCCGTGGACGAAGTCCGACTTCACGGTGCCGGACACGAACGTGCTGGAGTACTGGTTCAGCTCCGGCGATGACCAGACCCCCGTCACGCGCATCCGGCTCATCGATCCGCCGGCGATCGTCGCCAGCAGCGCGAGCATCAAGCCCCCGGCGTATCTGGCCGGCCCGAGCGCGACGACGCCGACCCGCGTGGTCGATCTGGGCACCGGCACCGACGGGCGCGCGGTGCTGAGCGATGTCATCATCGGCTCGGAGCTCACGCTCACGCTCACGTTCAACAAGGACCTGCCAACGCCGGGCCAGGGCGAGCTCGAACGCTCGCTGGGGGCGGAGTTTGCCGGCGCGATGCGAGACGCCGCGGACAAGGCAACGACGAAGCTCGGTCGCTCCGAATGGACATTCACAATGCCGGTCCGTGCGTCGTTCACGCTCCGGCCGAGCCTGCGCGACTCGTTCGGCGTCGCGTCGACCGATGACATGGCGTTCCGCGTCGAAGCCCTGGCCGATCAGCCTCCGCAGGCGGCGATCACGCTGCCGGCGCGCGACGAGGACGTGCTGCCCGACGCGACGGTCGATGTCGCCGGCGAGGCCCGCGACGACCTCGGCCTCGCATCGCTGACGCTCGAGTCGCAGATCGCCAAGCGCCCCGGCGACAGCGCCGGCGCGCCGCCGGAGCCCGCCGGCCCCGCCACCGAGATCGCCCGGGTCACACCATCGCCAGCCTCCGCCGCGACGTTGCCCGGCGCTGAGAGTCCGTCATCGATCACCAAGACCACGCAGCCCGGGGCGGCTCCGCTCACCGCCGCCGCCCGTGTCGCGCTCAAGGACCTGAACGTTGCGCCCGGCGATGAGGTCTGGCTCAGCGCGCTGGCGGCGGACACCTTCTCACTGGACGGCCAGACGCACGCGCCGGTGAGATCAACCGTCCGCCGCTTGCGGGTGATCTCGCGCGAGCAACTCGTCGAGCAGCTTTTCTCACAGCTGGACACCGTGCGCCGTCAGGCCGAGCGGGCCGAGGCAGAGCAGCGCAAGCTCGCCCAGCAACAGCCCCGCACAACGACCTCGGACCAGACCGCGTCGCAGCAATCGGCGATCTCTGAGCAGATCCAGCAGATGCGCCAGTCGCTCAGCGATGTCGCCGCCAAAGCCGACGCCGCCAAGCGTGGCCAGACCCCCGCCGATCGCGAGCTGGACGAAGTGCTCCGCGCCGCGGAGCGGGCCGCCGAACAAGCCGCCAGCGCCTCGCGCGATGCGCAGCGCTCGATCGCCGACACCAAAGCGGCGGAACAAGCCGGCGACGAGACGGCCCAGCAGGCCGCCGACCAGAGCGCCCAGAAAGCCCAGGCCGAGTCCGCGTCTCGCCTCGGCCAGCTCGCTCAATCGCTGGACCGCGGGCGCGACGCCTTCGCCCAGCGCCGCCGCACGCAGCAACTTCTGAGCGATCAACAGGAGCTGCGCCGGCAGACGGGCGAGCTGAGCCGCGAGACGGCCGGCAAGTCCGCCGAGCAACTCACGCCCGAGCAGCGGTCGCGCTCCGCCCGCCTGTCGCAGGAGCAGGAATCGCTGGCGAGCCGCGCCGAAGAGCTCCTGAAGTCGTTGAAGGACAAGGCGGAAGAACTGGCCACGAGCGATCCGGCCGCCAGCGAATCGCTGAAGCAGGCGGCGCAGACCGGCGAGCAGCGGGCGCTGGTTCAGCAGCAGCAGCAGGCGGCCCGCCAGATCCAGCAAGCCCAGCAACAGCAAGCCCAGCAGCAGCAGCAGCGCGCCGAACAGGCGCTGAACCAGATGCTGCGGCAGCTCAACGAGTCGCAGCGCCAGCGCGACGCGGTGCTGCGGCGACAGCTCGACAGCCTCGTGCAGACACTCGAAGCGCTCGTGGCGCGACAGGAAGGCGAGCTTGCGGCCCTTGAGCAGCGTGCCGCCGCCGGCGCGGGCTTTGACGGGCTCGACGAGCAGATGATCCAGGTCCGCACCGCGACGCTGGCCGCCAGCGAAGAGGCGCGAGCACTGGACGAGCAATCACGCGCCGCGCCGGACGCGGATGCCGCCGCGCCGAAGCTCACGGACCTGATTCTGCAAGCCGCGGGGCGTCAGGCCAGCGCCATCGGAGCGCTCCGCGCCGCGCCGGTGGACGTGGCCACCACGCGCACCGGCGAGACCGACGCGCTGGGGCTGCTGCGCGAAGCCGTCGCGGCGGCGAAGGCTGCGCAGGAACAATCCAAACAAGAAGAAGAACGCCAGGCCCGCGCCGAACTCCGCAAGGCGTATCAGGAAGCACTCGACACCCAAAGAGCCCTGATCACCCGCGCAACGGAAACGCTCGCCGCCGCCGCCGACCGACGCCAGCGCGCCGGCGCCCGCGCGATCGCCGATGAGCAGGATGCCCTGGCGACGACGCTCGGGGACCTGAAGCGTGCGAACGAAGAGCTGACCGAGTCGCCCGTGTTCAACCTCGCGCACGAGATCATCGACGCCTCATCCGCCCGCGCCAGCGCCGCACTTCGAGAGCCAACGCTGACACGGGTGATCCTCGTCAGTCAACAGAGCGTCGAGGAGACCCTCGTCGCGCTCGTCGCGGCCCTCGACGACGCGTCAAAGCCCGATGAGTTTCGCGAGCAGGAGCAGGGCGAGCAGCAAGGTGGCGATCAGCAGGGCGCGCCGCAGAAGCAGCCGCTGCTACCGCCGCTGACACAGCTCAAGGCCCTGCGCGAGCTCCAGGCCGGGGCGCTGCGGTTTACCAAGCAGGCCGGCGCCGCGGGGCTGGATGCGAACGTGGCCCGCGAACTGACCGATCAGGCAACGCGAGTGCAGAAGCGATTGAGCGAAGAAGCTCAGAACGTGATCGACAGCCTCAAACAGAACGGTGGTGGACAATGACCCGAGCTCGCCACAGATCGATCATCGCCAGCCGACTCCTGGCCTTGGTGTCAGCCGCGTTGATCACGCCGGCGTTGCTGGCATCTCAGCCTGCGCAGCCGACTGCGCCGACACCCACACCCAGCCCCGCGCCCACGCCGGCTTCGGCGCCCGCGCCGGCAGCGCCGCCAGCGGGCGCAGAGCCCGCGAAGACCGAGCCCTCGCTCGATGAACTCCTCGGGCTCGACCCCGCCAAGAAGCCATCACCCGAGAAAACGCCCGACGACAGCGCACGCCGAGCGCTCGATCAGCGCCTGCAAGCGACGAAGCCCGAGGACGCTCTGAACGAGGCGGTCAAGCTCATGGGCGAGGCGGCGACGCGCCTGGGCACCGCCGGCGATGTCTCGCTGGACACCCAGCGCGTGCAGCAGGAAGTGCTCGACAAGCTGGATCAGGTCATCGCCGCGGCTCGCAAACAGAAGCAGAAGCAACAGAAGAGCAAGCAGCAGAAAGATCAGGGCGAGCAACAACAGCAGCAGCAACAGCAACAGCAACAACAAGCTCAGCAACAGGCTCAGCAGCAGCAGGCCCGCGAGCAGCGCGACGGCAAGGGCGAGGGCGAACGCAAAGAGCTGCCCGGCGCACAGGACGCTCGTCTGAATCCGTCGCTCGATGCGGCGCGAGCGGGCTGGGGCACGCTGCCGGCTCGCGTTCGCGAAGCGCTCCTGCAAGGTTCGGGTGAGAAGTTTTCCTCGGTGTACCAGCAGATGACCGAGGACTACTACCGTCGCTTGGCCCAGGAGAAGAAGTAACCGCACGCAGCGATCAATATGACTCCAGTCCTTTTGCCCATCTCGATCGCAACACTCGCGATGCTCGCAGCCGCATCGCAGCCAGCACTCGACGCGCCCGCCACGGTGCCGACAACGACGCCCGCGACGCCCGCGGCCGCCTCTGCGCCCTCGCCCGCGGCTCCCAACGCCGCGCCGGCGATCCCGCGTGCCACGATCGACGAGGCGCCCGCCCGTCCCGCCGGCATGGCCTCCTCGGCACAGAACTCAGCGCTCGAGCGAGAGATCACGCCGCAGCTCGAACGCGCCGTTGATCGCGGGCTCGCCGCTCTGGCAGCGATGCAGAACCCCGACGGTTCGTTCGGCTCTTCTCCCTCGCCCAACGCCCGCAACCCCGGCCGCAACGTCGCCATCACCAGCCTCGCGTGCCTCGCGTTCCTTGCCGATGGGCACGCGCCCGGTCGAGGCAAGTACGCCAGTGTTGTCGAGCGAGGCCTGGAGAATGTTCTGGCCTCATCCAACGAGACCGGCCTGATCGCCAACGACTCCAGCGGCTCGCCCATGTACGGGCACGGCTTCGCCACGCTCTTTCTCGGCGAGATCTACGGCATGACCGCCGCGGGGGGCGATACTCCGCAGGCGCGCCGCGTCCACGCGGCGCTCGTGCGTGCGTGCCGATTGATCGAGCGCACGCAGAATGAAGAGGGCGGCTGGCGCTACAACCCGGTGCCGGTCGACGCGGATGTCTCGGTGACGATCTCCCAGATCATGGCGCTGCGATCGGCCCGCAACGCCGGCATCGAGATTCCGAAGATCACGATCGATCGGGCGGTCGAGTACGTTCGCAAGTGCCAGAACCCTGACGGCGGCTTCATGTATCAGTTGCCCAGCGGCATGTCGCTGTGGCCACGGTCGGCCGCGGGCGTTGCGTCGCTGTACTACGCCGGCATTTATCAGGATCAGGCCATCGACAACGGGCTGAAGTATCTTCTGGACACCGCGATGCCGAACAACCCGGGCCGCATGGAGCCGCACTACTGGTACGGGCAGTACTACCTGGCCCAGTCGATGTACCTCGCCGGCGGCACGCACTGGGCAACGTGGTGGCCCCTGGCCCGCGCCGAGATGCTCGATCGCCAGCTCGCCTCGGGAACCTGGCTCGATTCATCCTTCGGCCCGGCGTACGGCACGTCGATGGCGCTCATCGTTCTGCAGATGCCCAAGCGCTATCTGCCGATCTTCCAGAAGTGAGCACGGACAGACGTGAGCACAGAGGTCCATTCACCGATGCACCATCACCACCGCTCAACCGCACGGCGCGCGTCAACACCCCGCGGGCTCTGCACGCTGGGCATCGCGCTGCTGACCATCGCTGCCCCGCTCATCGCGGCGCAGCCCGGCGAGCCGACGACGACGCCCGCCACCGCCCCGGAGGCACGAGAGAGCGCCAGGCGGGCACGCTCGACGCTGATGCTGCTTGACGATCACCTGCGCTGCATCGCGATGCACCGGCTCACGAGCGTGACGGAAACCGCCGTTCGATACATCGATCTGCAAGGGGAGGCCCGCTCGCTGCCCCGCGCCGAGGTGCTCGCGATCGTCCCGGCCGACTGGGCCGACTCACTGGATCAGCCGGTGAGCCGCACGTCCAGGTCCACGCAGGCGTCGCTCCGCCTCACCGACGGCGTCACGCTCATGGGCAGCCCCGAGCTCTCGCCCGAAGCCGGCGAGTCAGCCTCTGACACGCTCGGGTGGAATCACTTTGTCCTGTCCACCTTTCGCTTCAAGCTCGACCAGATCGCGTCGATCGATCTGGCCCAGCGCAGCGCAGAGCCCCGCTCGCTCACCACGCAGGCCGACGCACTCCTGGACGGGCCAGCTCCCAGCAGCGACATCGTCCTGCTTCGCAACGCCGAGCAGCTCCGCGGCTTCGTCAACGGCTTCCAGCCCGGCGTCGACAACGGGCGCGGCACCCCGGCGATCAGCATCGAGATCGACAAAGTTGCCACCGTCATCCCCCTCTCGCGCGTGCGCGCCGTGGTCATCAGCAACCCGCGCACGCGCTCGAACGACATCACGATCGCTCTGGGCGATGGCTCGGTCATCGCCACCCAGGGCCTCTCGTTCGCCGATGACATGACCTTCGCCATCTCACTGAGCCGGGCGGGTCAGTCGCCAGAGACCGTCCGCCTCACGCCCGATTCGCTCCGCAGCGCACTGGTCAACCCGGCTCGCGTCGCGCCGCTGGCCACGATCCCCCCGCTGCCCGAGCCCGCGCCCAGCGACAAAGACGCGCCCCTGCCCAGCCCCGTCACCGTCATCGCCGAGCCCGAACCGATGGACGCTCGCAGCGTTCTCGTGCGCGGCCCGGCCCAGGCTCGCTGGCCTATTCCCACCGGCGCGACGAAGTTCGGCGCGACGCTGGTCATCCCCGATGACGCTCGCCCGCTTGGCGACTTCCGCTGCGTGGTCGATGTGCTGGACGCCAGCGATCGCGTAGTCCCCGGCCTGTCGCAGACGCTGCCGCTGTCAGGGCGCGTGCCCGCGCCGTCGCTGCTCATCGAACTGCCACCGGACGCTCGCACGCTCCGCGTGACGATCGAGCCCGGCGCTTCCGGCGCGGTCCAGGCGAGCGTGCTGCTCCGGCGCGCCGTGTTCGTGCGAAAGCCGTGAGGCCTCAGGCCGCTTTGGATCGTACATCCAACCGATCGCAGAGTCGCTTCAGGCGATCAAAGGCGGGCGCTGCGGCCGAAAGATCCGCGTGGGTCTCGACGACGACCATGACCTGTCTCGCCGCGCGTTCCAATCGCTCAAAGCCGTTGGACGCCGCCTCATCGGTCAGCTTGACCAGCGCATCGGCCAGCATGGCTGAGTCACCGGCGGTACGGGCGGCGTCCAGCTCCTTAGCGAGCGCCGGAGCGCGCTTGATAAAGTCGCCGACGAACGCCGCGGTCTCCGGCTCGTCGTCGATCGAGCTGTAGATCTTCGACGGTTGCGCGCCGGCGCGAGACTCCATCAGGGCGTCCGTCATCGCCCGCAGCATCGTCTGCGGCGTCGCGGGCTTGCACACGACGTCCTGAACGTTCATACCCGCGAGCTTGCTGAGGCGCGAGGCGCTCATCTCGCCGGTGATGATCAGGATCGGGCCGGCGTATCCGGCGTCGCGCGCGCCGGAGACCACGTCCTCTCCCGAGCCGTTCTCAAGGTTCAGATCGCTGAGGATCATGTCGAACGTGCCGCCATCGGCGAGTGTCTTCATCGCTTCCGGTGCCGATGCGACCGCGACGACCTCCGCGTGGGCCTTTGACAGCAGGTGGGCGTAGAGCCGTCGCTCGGATTCGTTGTCCTCAACCAGCAGCACCCGCGCGTGAAGGCGAGACTCCGGGCCGCTCGGCTTCGAGGCCGAGTTGGGCGACGATGGGGCCGCTGCGGCATCCGCCGAGCCGGCGCCGCGCGTGCCAGCATCCGTACACACCGCGACGAACACCGAGGTATCGATCTCTTCGTCCAGCTTCAGGACCACCTCGTGAATCGCGTGCTGGATGTGACGGCACGCGCTGACCTCGCCGCGCATCGGCACCGGCGCTCCAGAGAGCTCACGCAGCACCAGCGAGCACGCGGTACGGTTGTGCAGGAAGCACGTCGTCAGCAGGCTGAGCGTCGATGAGCTCAGATGGCGCGTCGCCGCCGGGAACCGCGCGATGCCGCCGCCGGGGTGCAACGCCATCAGCGACAGGCCCTTGCTCCGGTAACGAACGGACGCCTTGCCCCCCTCGGCTTTCGATCGCGACTTGTCCTCACGCGCGTCGAGCTGATCCGTCAGCGCTTCAAGACGACTCGACGCAAGCTTCTCGCGACTCTGGTCGATCATCGGCATATGACATCCCCTTTGCCCCGTCACCAAGGCGTGCGGCCACACAAACCGCACCCTGTTTAGGGGATATCGGTAATCCGCTGTTCCAGCTTTCGGTTGGCGAGCAACTTCACACACCACGAAACGCTACTCGCTGCACAACGTGATGTGGCGCGACTATCGGACCTTGATCGACGCCAGGCCGATCACCACCAGCAGCAGCGTGATGATCCAGAACCGCACGACCACCTGCTGCTCTCTCCAGTCCGACAGATGCAGGTGATGATGAAACGGCGCAACCTTGAAGATGCGTTTGCCGCCGCTGAGCTTGAAATAGCCGACCTGGATCACCACCGAGCCGATCTCGATGAGGAACACGCCGCACATGAACAGCACGACGATCTCCTGGCGCGTGACCATGGCGATGTAGCCGATGATCCCGCCCAGCGCCAGCGCGCCGGTATCGCCCATGAAGACCGACGCCGGCGCGCAGTTGAACCACAAGAAGCCCATGCACGCGCCGACCATCGCCCCGGCCATCACCGCCAGTTCGCCGCTGCCGGCAACGTGTGGCACCAGCAGCCAGTTTGCCCACTTCTGCTCCCCGGCGATCAGCGCCAGCAGCATCAGGCCGATCGCCACGGCGGTGGACGTGCCCGCCGCGAGCCCGTCCATGCCGTCGGCGATGTTCACCGCGTTGCTCATTCCGGCGATCATCATCACGCCCAGCGGCACGAACACCCAGATCGGCAGGTAGATCAGCCCCGAGTTCACCACCCACGTCAGCGGATTCGCCGAGTCGTTGACATTCGCGACATAAGTCTTCTGCAGCGGCAGATTCAGCACGTGCGAGAGGCTGTGGCCCGTCGCGTCGGCGTCGGGCAACATGCCGTAGCGATACGCGAAGAACGCCACCAGCAGCGCGCCGCCGAGTTGGCACGCCAGCTTCTCCCACGCGTAGAGGCCCTGGCGACTTCCGCCGGGGCGCGTGGCGGCGGTGAGTTTGAGCCAGTCATCGACACCGCCGATCGCCGCCATCCACAGCAGCGTGACAAGCCCGAGGATCACGTAGTTGTTCAGGAAGTCGCTCAGCAACAGCGTGCTGAACACGATGGAGCCGACGATCAGGATGCCGCCCATCGTCGGCACGTGGCGCTTGCTGCCGGCCACCGCCTCCAGCGCGACGACATCGGTCTTGCCCGCGTCGCCGATCTTCTTGGCGGTGAGCCAGCGGATCACGGGCTTGCCAAGCATGAGCACGAAGATGAACGACAGCACCGCCGCCGCCGCGGCTCGAAACGTCAACTGCTCAAGGAGTTGCAGAACCGAGTCCAGTGGCGTGTTCACCAGGAGGTCTTGGAGCAGTTTGGTGTAGAGCACATACATGGTCGAGCGTCTCTCCGTCCTTAGTGCGCGGCCGGCCCAGGAACCCTGTCAACACCCGCTCGCGCCGTCTCGGGCACGATCACTTCAGCCGCCGGCGCTCCGCCCGCGCTCACCCCACCACCGCCGCGAGCGATCAGCGCTTCGCCCAACCGCTCCAGCCTCGCGCGACGCGAGCCTTTGAGCAGCACCGCATCGCCCGGCTCGATCATTGCCACCACAGGCTCGATCGCGGCACGATCAAGCTCCGGCACGCTGATCACCCGCGCGCCCGGCAATGCCTCGCGATACGCCTCACCCGCGATCGCGGCGCTCGGGCCGACGGCGATCATCAAACCGATGCCGTGGCTCAGCGCGAGCGCCCGACCGACATCGCGATGCCCCTGCTCACTCGCCTCGCCAAGCTCGAACATATCGCCCATGACAAACACCCGCCGCCTGCCCGGGCACGTCGCCTCGAAGGTGCGGATCGAGGCGATCATCGAGTCCGGATTCGCGTTGTACGCGTCGTTGATCAGCGTGATCGAGCCGGAGCCGAACGCGATCTCGCGGCGTTCCCATCGCATCTGCGCCGGTCGCACCGCCAGCAGGCCGGCGGCGATCGCGTCGTCATCGAGCCCGAGGCGGCGAGCAACGCCGATGGCGCAGAGCGCGTTGCACGCGTTGTGCTCGCCCTCCATCGGCAGCTCGAATCGTGATCGCCCGTTCACTTCGAAT
>JAIEQQ010000305.1 GCA_019747615.1 Phycisphaerales bacterium | reverse complement strand
CCCCCGCGGATCGCGAGCGTGTATCACGAGGACTCGGTGGTCTTCTGGTCGCGCGGGCGTGTCGAGCGGCTGCACACGCTGAAGATGCCCGAATGGCTGGCGGCCCATCCGGCGGGCGCAGCGATTATCGACGAGCGGCAGCTCGAAGATGCGGTCAAGCTCGGATTCGTCTCGATCCACGCAGAGCGTGGCGAGAACTCGACGATGCCCAAGGGGGAGCGTGCGACGGTGTTGCATGTGGTAATCGGGCCGGGGGTTGCGGTGCCCCTTGATGCGGACCCGGTGCCGTGACGATCGCGCGGGCGCCTGCGGATCTCTACGATGTGCACATGACTGGCGGCTCGGGCAAGGTGTTGCTGGCGATGTCCGGCGGGGTGGATTCCTCCGTCGCGGCGGCGTTGCTGCGCGATCGCGGGTACGAGGTCGTTGGGTGTTTCATGCGCCTGGGCTCGCCGGGTGAGGAGCTGGATACGCCGCGGCGGGTGGACACGCACGCTGGCGATGACCAGAGCGTGACGTGCTCGCCGACGAAGATCGGCAAGCAGGGGTGCTGCTCGATCAACGACGCGGCGGACGCGCGGCTCGTCGCGGGGCAGCTCGGCATCCCGTTCTACGTCTGCAACTTCAAGAAGGACTTCGGGCGGATCATGGACTATTTCGCCAGCGAGTACGGCGCTGGGCGCACGCCGAACCCGTGCGTGCGCTGCAACGACTGGCTGAAGTTCGGCAAGCTGCACGAGTACGCCGAGCAACTGGGGTGCGACTTTGTGGCCAGCGGGCACTACGCGCGGGTCGCGCGAGAGCCGGGTCAGCCGGCGCGTTTGCTGCGTGGTTTGGATCGCAGCAAGGACCAGTCGTATGTGCTGTTTGGGGTGCCGCGGGGCAGGCTGGAGAAGATGCTGCTGCCGATCGGTGAGCTTGAGAAGCCGGAGGTGCGGCGGCTGGCGGAGCGGTATGGCCTGCCGGTGTTTGACAAGCCCGACAGCCAGGAGATCTGCTTCGTGCCGGATCGCGATTATGCCGGTTTCTTGGAGCGGCGCGATGGCGAGCTGCGTCGCGAGGGGCGGCTGCTGGATGAATCGGGCGCGACGATCGGCACGCACGACGGGCAGCACCGCTTCACGCTCGGGCAGCGGCGCGGGCTGGGGATCACCGTCGGCATCCCGCTGTATGTGATCGATCGCAATGCGCACGAGAACACCGTGACGCTCGGCGCTCGCGAGCGATTGCTGAGCGGTGGGTGCATCGGGGGTGAAGCGAACTGGCTGGTGAGTGATGCGGAGATGGCGGCGCTGCGCGACTGGACGGCGTGCTGGTCTCAGCATCGGTACAACACGCAGCCGGTACGGGCGCGTGTGCGTGTCATCGATGGCGAGAGCGCCAAGAGCTATTCGGGACGCACGGGGCGCTTTGAGGTTGAGTTTGAGACGCCTCGCGAATCGGTCACGCCGGGGCAGGCGATCGTGATTTATGCCGGCGATGCCGCATCGCCGGATGACGGGCCGACGCGAGTGCTCGGGGGCGGTTGGATCGAGTCCACGACGCCCGCCTCCGCGATGTCATCCACTCCGACGCTGCCGCCGACCTCCAGTCGCTGAAGCATGGCGACGTATTCCTGATTGCCCTTGGTCTCGCTCTTGCCGACGAGGCCGCGGATCGGGCAGGCTTCCCATGCGAGCACACGCACGCCGAGCGCCGGCATCCGTTGCAGCACTTCGTGAGTGACGCGAAGGCCGAGGTCATCAGGGAGGATGCCGCGATGGCTGGCGGCCAGCGGCTTGTCCTCGTAGTGGGGCTTGATGAGGGTGAAGATGCGGGCGTCGGGCGAGTGTTTGAGCCAGCGGAGGGCCGCGGGGATCACCAGCTTCTGCGGCGTCCAGCTCGCGTCGATCGTGATGACGTCAACGCCGCCGGCCGCGATGACGTCTGGCGGCGGCTCAAGGTGCAGGCAGTTGGCTCGCTCCATCACAACCACGCGCGGGTCTTTGCGGAGTGTCCAGGCCAGCACGCCGTAGCCGGTGTCGATCGAGTACACGCGGGCGGCGCCGGACTGCAAGAGGCAGTCGGTGAAGCCGCCGGTGGAGCAGCCGAAGTCGGCGCATGAGAGGCCCGCGGCGCGAAAGCCGAAGGATTGGATGGCGTGATGGAGTTTGAGGCCGCCGCGCGAGACGAACTTCGGCGCGTCGGCGGGGTGGGGCGCGATCATTTGACGCTGCGCGCCGCGGCGGGCACACCCACGATCGCGACGCCCAGGCGATCGGCGAGCTGCAGCATCGCCGGCTTGTCGATCATGATCACATCGCCCGCGGCCAGCGCGAGGCATCGCCCGCCCTGCGCCGCAAGGTTTTCGATCGTGCGAACGCCGACGGTGGGGACATCGCTGCGTCGATCGTGCCCGGCGCGAGCGCCCTTGCAGAGCGTCCAGGCGCGTCCGCGCGTGAGCTGGCCGGCGCGCTCGATCATGCGATCGGTACCCTCGATGCCCTCGACGGCGACGATATCGGCACCTTTAACAGCGATGGCCTGGCCGATGTCCAGACGCAGGAGCTCATTCAGCAGTGGGAAGGCAAAGGCGATGTCGCGCTGCTCGTCGGCGGTTGGCGAGCGGTGCGACATGACGCCGGCGGTGGCCATCTGATCGGAGATTGGGGCGGTGGAGTCCAAGAGTTCAACTCCTCCGAAGCCGAGTTCCTCCGCGATCACCCGCAGGATGACGTGGCTGCGGTTGTCGTGGCGCAGGTGCTTGAACCAGGCTCGCGCGGTGCGGAGATCGGGCATGTTTTTGACAACACGCCAGGGGTCGAAGAGCAGCTTGGCCTTATCGACGCGACCGACCATGATGGCGTGGGCGACGCCGCGGCTGCGCAGAACGCTGGCCCAGGTGCCGATGCGGAGGAGGCCGGCGGTGGCGAAGGTATCGCAGAGTGCGGGGAGGGCGGGATCGAACTGGTCGGCGAGGCCGACGCCGTGGACGGGGTGGCCGCCGCGACGGAGGCCTTCAGCGATCATGAGGGGGAGTTTGCCGCCGGCGGCGATGAGCCCGATGGGCGTCGGCGGTGGTGGCGGATCGGGCAGGATGGGAACGACGCCGTCGGTCATAGGAAGCAGGGGCGGAAACAGGATCGGGACGAAGGCTGGACGCGCTTGCGCGAAAGGCGCGAGCGGCGGGGCCTGATCGGGGCTTGGTTGGATGGCGGCGATCGCCACGAGGGAGCAACTCACGAGAGACATAGGCCCCGGACTTGTGGAGTCTATCGGCGCAGCCCCGCGCGCGGCAACGATTTCGGGCAAAGTTCTGGACGACTTGGCGGGCGTGTCCCTCAGCCTCGCACGAGGCCGACGGCGAAGGAGCCGTCGTGGTACTTGCTCGGCGACTCTCCCGGCAGGCCCGCGGGCGTGAGCGCGTGGACCCACGCTTGGCGCAGGCCGAACTCCCGCTGAGTCCACGCCGCTTGCTCCTGATTCTCCGCCGCTTCCAGAGAGCAGGTCGAGTAGACCAGCGTGCTGCCGGGCTTGGTCGAGAGCAGGCCGACGCCGGTCTTGATGATCTCTCGCTGGAGGGCCACGAGCTCGAGCATCGACTTCGGCGTCAGGCGGTACTTCGCCTCCGGGCGGCGCGCGAGAACGCCGGTGTTGCTGCACGGGACATCGAGGAGCACGACATCGGCTCGCCCGCCATCGGCACGCCCAGCGCCCGCGACGCGCAGGAGTTTCTCCATCGGCATGACCTTGACGCGTTCGCCGGCCTGCCAGTGCTCACCGGCGAAGCTCTCGGCAAGTGTGATCAGGCGGCGCTCGTCGGTGTCGGATGCCAGGACCTCGGCCCAGGGCATCAGCGTTGCGAGCTGGCGCGTCTTGGTGCCCTGGCCGGCGCAGAGATCGACGACCAGCATCGCGCTGCGACCACGAGCCGACACATGCTCAGAGAGCAACCGCACCGCGTGGCTGCTGGCGCCGTCTTGCACCCACACGCCGGGGTCCGCTGCCATCATGCCCGCGATCGCCGCCGCGGGGCCGACGAAGACGTGATGCCCAGGCATTGAGTGCGGCTGGATCATGTCGAAACGCTCGATCGTCTCGCGCGAGGCGTTAGCGGTGTTCATCACCACCGGCGGCAGCACAAGGCTGTGCAGCGCGCGGGCTCGCAGATCATCATCGCCGAGGTGCTGCCAGGAATGCCACACGCCGGGGCCGTGCCCGGTGGCGATGCGGAGCCGCTCGCGCGGATCTTCGGGCAACAGCGGGAGTGTGAGCATGAGAGACCGGCCGTCGGCCGCGGGCAGCTCGTTTCGCCCGCCCTGATATGAGCCAAGGACTCCGCCGGGGATGCTCTCGGGGCTGGCCTTCTCAGGGTCGCCGGGGTTCTTCGGGCGGAGTTCTGCGACGCGCCGCATGACGGCGTTCACGAACCGGCTGGCCGGCCCGCTGACGTTGATTTTCGTCCACTGCACGACGTGGTTGAGGGCCGCGTATGCGGGGACGCGATCGAGAATCAGGACCTGGGCAGAGCCCACAAGCAATGCGGCGCGCACGGCCTTGTCCAGATTGTCCCAGGGCGTTTCGCTCTTCTGGCGGATGATGTACTCCAGCGTGACCCAGCGGCGGGCCACGGCGTCGTAGATCGCGTGCGCAAGCGCCGCGTCGCGCCCGGAGACCGTCGGCGGCAGGCGCAAATCCGCCAGCGCGAGATTCGGCCACTTGCCGACCTGGTGCGCGACGAACCGGCAATCCGCGTCGCGGCCGGGATCGACCGCCTGATGATCGCCCGCCGCTCCAGCGGGACGGGGGGGCTTGACGCCCGGACGGGCCGCACCGGGGCGACCGCTGCGTGTGCGGGGGCCCTTCTTGGCGGAGGGATCGCGTGGGGTGCGCTTGTCACCCGCGGCACCCGCGCCCTTGCTGGCGCTCTTGCTTGGGGCCTTGTCGCCGGTGCTGCGAGGCTTGGCTGGGCGGGAAGTGCGTCCGCGGCCGGGGCCGCGGGATGACGAGGGGGAAGGGGATTCGGGCATGAGTGGGAGAGGGTAGGGACCGGGGAAGGGCCGAGGGATGAGGGGCGAGGGCCGAGGGTTGGCGGCCGCTTGCATCTGGTGGCTTGCTTCTGGCTGACGGCTGAACGCTGACAGCTGACGGCTGACAAGCGATACGATCCATCGATGTCCTCTACTCCGGCCCAATCGGGGGCGCGAACAAACTTGTTGCGGGCGTCGGCGCACTGGCCCGGGTCGCTCTTGGCGTCGATGCGGATTCGTAAGAAGCTCATTGTCTTGCACACGACGTTCTCGCTCGTGCTGGCGGGGGTGTTGCTGTTTGTGCTTCGCCCGCAGATTCAGCGGGTGGTGGAGCAATCCGAGCGGCACGAGGTTGCGCTGGCGATCTCGTTCATTCGAGCGAAGCTTCAACAGACCGAGAACGGCGCCGGCAACGTCCGGACGCAAGCGGCGCGTGACGCGTTGCTGGGCGAGCTCGAAGCCGCGATGCCCACGGGCGTCACGCTGCGAGTTGGTCAGGGCGAGCGGCTGGGGATCAACGCGCTGGTGCTCGAGCAGGCGCGGGCAACGCCGGAGACACTGGTGGACTTCACGCAGCCGGACGGCAGCACCGCCGCGGTGGTGATCGACGAGTTCGACGGCTCGGCGTATGTCGCAACGGCGCGGCTTGAGGAAGCTCGCGCCGGGGTCGTGCGGGTGTACGTGCTGGCGACGATCGTGCTGCTGGCGGTGTACGCCTTGATCGCGATGGCGCTGGAGTTTTTCATCCTGCCGCGATATGTGTACCGGCCGATCCGGCGGCTGCTCTTGGCCGACGCAGCGGTTCAGGCCGGCGATCGCGAGTCGGAAATGATCCCGGCGGAGGAGATTCCCGCCGACGAGATGGGCGAGATCATGCGTTCTCGCAACGCGACGATCTTGGCGATGCGTCGGCACGAGGCCGATCTGGCCCTGGCGCTGGGGCGGCTTGAGACACTCGCCGGCGACCTGCACAAGAAGAATGAGCTGCTGGAAGCTGCGCAGCGGAACCTGGCCGACGCGGACAAGCTCGCGAGCCTGGGCATCCTCAGCGCGGGCCTGGCCCACGAGATGAACACGCCGCTGGCGGTGGTCAAGGGCCTGGCGGAGAAGCTCGCGGCCCAGCCGGCGACGACGCTGGGCGATGCGCCGGCCGGAGGCTCGCTCTCGCCGGATGAGAGCGCCCTGCTCCTGCGCGTCGTCGGGCGGTTGGAACGGCTGAGCGAGAGCCTTTTGGACTTTGCCCGCGTGCGCCCCGGGCGGCGGCTGCGCACCCCGCTGCGGCCTCTGATCATCGAGGCGTGGACGCTGGTGCGGCTTGATCGCGAATCACGGCGTGTCGAGTTCTCGTGCGACATCGATGCGAGCGTCGAGATCGTCTGCGACCCGGATCGCCTCACGCAGGTCTTCGTCAACCTCCTGCGAAACGCGGTTGACGCGACGTCGTCGCGTCGGGCGACGATGAAAGCACCGGCGAGCGCTGAGGTCGGCGTGAGCGCGACGTTTGATCGCTCTGGCGGCATCACCATCCGCGTGAATGACAGCGGGCCGGGGCTGGACCCGGCGATCCTGCCGCGGCTGTTTGAGCCCTTTGCCAGCACACGCCTGGACGCTCGCGGCACCGGCCTTGGCCTGGCTGTCAGCCAGGGGATCATCCGCGAGCACGCCGGCGTGCTCACGGCCCGAAACCGCGACGACGCGCCGGGGGCGGTGTTTGAGATTTTCCTCCCCGAGGTGGCGCAAGCGACCGACGCTCCGGCGTCGATCACCAACGCTCGCGAGCCAAGAGTGCCCACGCCGACATAGCGGGGTGCGCGCTGCGACGCCCACGAGTTTCTCGACACGCTTCAAGCCTCACGCCTCACGCCTCACGTCTCACGTCTCTTGCCTCTCGCCTCCCAGGAGCACGTTGATGAAGCCATTGACCCCGTCTTCGTCTTCCGCCGGCGCGCCACCGGAGCCCACTCCGGGCGAGTTGAGCGCCACCGAGACTGCCCCGGCGTTCACGCCCCTGCGGATCGTCGCGCTGGATGATGACGAGGACTTCCGGCAGTATCTGGCCAGCGTGCTGACAAGCGAGGGGCACGAGATCAAGACCGTCGCGACGCCAACGGATCTCTATCTGGCGATCGACCCGCACAGCACCCCGAGCGCGGCGGCCGGCGGCGCGAGCACGCCCGGTGCGGGGACGGGCGCTTCACGCATTCCCGATGTCGTGCTTCTGGACATCAAGATGGGCCAGGAGAGCGGTGAGGACGTGCTCGTCGAACTTCGCCAGCGTTGGCCGAAGCTGTGCGTAATCGTCGTGACGGGGTACCCGTCGCTGGACTCGATGCGTCAGACCTTTAAGCAGGACGTGTTCGACTACATCGCCAAGCCGTTCAGCATGAACGATCTGCGGCAGACTTTGGCGCAGGCCGCGACGGCGCTCGGCCTTGGCCAGCGCCCGCAGGATCGCCTGCGCGTCGAGCTCGGGCGGCTGATCCGCCTGGCTCGCACGCAGCGGAGCTGGACGCTCCGCGACCTCAGCGAGCAGAGCGGCATCAGCGTCAGCCAGCTCAGCAGCATCGAGCGCGGCACCCACCTGCCGAGCCTCGAGTCACTCGTCGAGATCGCGACAGCGCTCGAGAAGCAGCCCAGCGCATGGCTCGCGGCGGCCGGTCTGTGATACCAATTGCGATTGCTCATCGCGTCGAAGGACGCCGCGCGTGAGGCTCTGCGAAAGCACGGGTTGACCAAGCGCGTGCGCAACGATGGCCGACCTCATCGAGCGTCACCGCAGATACGGGTTGCTCTGGCGTTCGCGGTCGATGGTGGTGGAGCCTCCGTGGCCGGGGAAGAGCTTGGTCTCGGGAGGGAGTGTGAGCAGGCGCGTGCGGATCGAGGTCAGCAGTTGCTCGGTTGAGCAGCCGGGAAAATCCGTGCGCCCGATCGAACCGGCAAAGAGCGGATCGCCGCTGATGCAGAGCCCGGCGCTGGGTGCATGGAACGCGACGCTGCCGGGCGAATGACCGGGGACGTGGATGACGCGGAACGAAACGCCTGAGCTTGCCTCCTGCGAGCTAGTCAATCGCAACTCTTGCCCGTCGTCAAGGAGCGTGTCTGCGCGGGGCGATGTCACCGGCCGGCCCGCGAACGCGCTGAGGTTGAGCATCGGGTCCAGCAGCCAGTCGGCTTCCAACCGGTGGATCGCGATCTTGATTGACGGGAACGCATCGCGGAGCGCTCGCACCCCGGCGATGTGATCCAGGTGCGCGTGCGTGAGCAGGAGATTCGTGGGCGTGAGATCGAGCTCTTGGACCAGTTGCACGATCTCCTCGCTGTCAAACGGAGCATCGAAGAGCCAGCACTCGCGCGAGCCCTCCAGCCACGCGACATACGCGTTGGTCTGGTAGTCACCCAGCGGCAGGCCCTTGAGCCGCAGCGTCGGGTTCTTGCTCGGCGAGGCCTCGGCGGTTGGGTTGGCGTGGTCGGTGTTCATGGCGTGTGCTCGCGGGGGCAACGCTACGCGCACACGCGCGTGGGCGTTGTGGGTGCGTTCGGGGGCGGGGTCTTTTCAACGCAGGGAGGGACGCGATGGACGGGGGAACGGGGGGAAGGGGATCACAGACGCGGAGGGACCCAAGCACGGGAAGGGCGCGGGGAGGCGCCGGGCGGGGCCGGGGGTGGATCTCGTCGCTATGCTGTTCATGATGACCGCGACACCCCCCGCTTCTTCGTCGTCCACGCCTCTGGCGGCATCGCGCCGCACGCTGGCGCTCCCGACTCCGCCCAAGATCGGCGTGCGGATCGCCGGCACCGGCTCGCAGCTGCCATCTCGCGTCGTGAGCAACGCCGACATCGCGACGATCGTCGATACCAACGACGAGTGGATCTACCAGCGCACCGGCATCCGCGAGCGCCGCGTCTGCGACCCGACCAAGGGCGAGAGCAACCGCTGGCTCTGTGCCGAGTCGCTCCGCAAGGCGCTGGCCGATGCCAAGATGCAGGCCAATGAGCTGGACCTGATCATCTGCGGCACCATCACTCAGGACATGCGTTGCCCCTCGACCGCCTGCCTCGTCGCTGGCGACCTGAAGGCCGGGACGGCGGCGGCGTGGGATCTGGGGGCCGCGTGCTCGTCGTTTGTTTATGCGCTGAACACCGCGCACGACCTCATCCGCATGGGCAACTATCGCGCGATCGGTGTCATCGGCTGCGACACGGTCAGCGTGCTGGTGGACTACACCAACCGTGGCGTGTGCATTCTCTTTGGGGATGGCGCCGGGGCCGCGGTCATTCGCGCCACTGACGATCAGACCAAGGGCTGCATCGCGCAGATCAACCACGCCGACGGCACCTCGTGGCCCGATCTGTACATGCCCGGCGAGGACTGGATGATCCCCGAGGGCGCCGATCGCTCGACGCACAAGTCCGGCTGCTTGCAGATGAACGGCAAGGCGGTCTTCAAGTTCGCGGTGAGCACGTTCCAGGAGTTGATCCAGCAGACGCTGGATAAGGCGGGGCTGACCGCCGGCGAGGTGGACCTCTACGTCTGCCACCAATCCAACATGCGGATCCTTGAGGCGGCTCGCGACAAGTTCGGCATCCCCGAGCACAAGCTGCTGACGAACATCGAGCGCGTAGGCAAT
>JAIEQQ010000423.1 GCA_019747615.1 Phycisphaerales bacterium | reverse complement strand
TTGATGAGCCGCGCGATGAGATCGGCATCCACCGGCTTGGCGAAGCGCGCGTCGTAGACGCACGTGCGGATTTCGTTGCGAACGTCTTCCGCCGCGATCGCGGCGTCAATCGCGCACGTGCCGAAGGCCAGCACCGCGACCTCCGGAACGCCCGCGCCGTTGTTGCCCGGTGCGCCCAGATCAAACTGCGGCGTGAGGCAGCGGGCCTTGCCGAGCTGGAACGGCGGGCACTCGCCCTTGGTCGCGAAGCACTCGCACACGCTGTCGCGCGGGTAGCGCACGCTGCTGAGGCCGTCCTCATACGTCCGCATGAACTCGACCGCCTCACGCAGGCTCGGCTCATCCATCGCGCCCATGATCGCCGCCTTGGGCAGCACGCGCAGGATCGCGATATCGCAGAAGCCGTGGTGAACAGCGCCGTCGCCACCGACCAGACCGGCGCGATCCAGCAGCAATCGAACCGCCAAGCCCTGCAGGCTGACTTCCTGGAAGCACTGGTCAAACGCTCGCTGCAGGAACGTGGCATACACCGCAAAGAACGGCTTCCAGCCGGTCTTGGCCATGCCCGCCATCATGTCCAGCGCGTGGCTCTCGCAGATGCCGGTGTCAAACGAACGCTCGGGGAACTTCGACAGCGTCTTGGCGATGCCGGTGCCGTCGGGCATCGCGGCCGTCGCTGTGACGATCTTGGGATCCTTGGCCATGGCCTCGACCATGATCTCGCCAACCGCGGCGGTGAACGAGCGCCCGTCCTTCTTGATCTCGACGCGACAGCCCTCGTTCTCCAGGCGGCTGGAATCCGGATCGCCGATCACGGTGAACGCCGCGGGGGAGTGGAAGGTGCTGGCGTCGCGCTCGGCGAACGACAGGCCCTTGCCCTTGATCGTCTTGACGTGCAGGACCATCGGGCGATCGAAGTTCTTGGCTTCCTGCAAGACCTTGATCAGCTCTGGGAGGTTGTGCCCATCGACGGGGCCGACGGTCACGAGCCCGAAGTGCTCGAACCACGCGCCCTCGTTCAACACGGCCTTCATGCCCTCGCCCATCACGTGATACGCCTCACGCATCGCGCTGCCGCCGGGGACGCTGGCCAGGAGTTCCTTGGCCGCTTCCTTCATGCCGGTGTACGTGTTCGAGATGCGGAGCTTGTCGAAGTAGTGAGCCACCGCGCCCTGCGGCTTGCTGATGCTCATCCCGTTGTCATTGAGGATGACCATGAACTGGCGCTTGAGCGTGCCGGCGCCGTTGAGGCCTTCCATCGCGACGCCGTTGACGATCGAGGCATCGCCGATGATGGTGACCACGCGCCGCCCATTGGGCGCCTTGGCCGGATCAAAGCCGTCGCCGTTGAGCGAATCGCCGCGCGCCATGCCGACGGCGGTCGAGATGCCGGTGCCGGCGTGCCCGACCGAGAACAGGTCATAGCTGGACTCACGGGGCTCAGGGAACCCGGCCATGCCCGCGCTGGTGCGCAGGCCGTCGAGCATCTTGAGGCGACCGGTCAGCAGCTTGTGCGGGTAGCACTGGTGACCGACGTCAAAGAGCAAACGGTCAAAGCCAAAATCGAAGACGTAGTGCAATGCGATGGACAGTTCGACCACGCCGAGATTGGGGGCTAAGTGGCCGCCGGTCTTGGAGACCTGGGCGTAGATCGCCTCGCGGATCTCACTGGCGACCTGCGGGAGCTGGTCGATCGAGAGCTTGCGGAGATCGGCGGGCGAGTTGATCGTCGGAAGAAGTTTCATAAGACAGACCGGCTCCAAGAGGAGGATTTCAACAAATTCTGAAACAAATCGAACGTTTCGAGTCGGAACTCTTCGCGCCGGGGGGAGGGGAGGTAGGGGCGGCAAATCCCTGCCCGATCGCGAAGCAGAAAGCATAGCCATTGTTCGAATCGCGCGAAGTCTTTGACAGGCAGAAACAACTCAGCGTTCGAAGCCTGTTCGCACACGCGAGATCTCGGATTCAACGAGCACCAAGACGTTCTCCGAGAACGGTTTGTGCGAATGAACCCGAGAATCGCCGGTTCCCGGTCCATCACCACATGGTCCGATGGCGATGGTGGCACCCCCGCGCTTTAAGAGCGCCCAAGCATCACACCGGCACAAGTAAGCACTTACTTGGTCCGCACCGCCATGTACTCGGCGATCTGCGCTAGCGGCTGGGCGGCCGGGCCGAGGGACGCCGCGGCGTCGAGCGAGATTCGGCGCAGATCCTCGACGCGAGCGTTCGAGGCGTCCAAGCCCAGCACGCCGGGATAGGTCAGCTTCCCGGCTTCGATGTCCTTGCCGGTCTTCTTTCCAGCGTGCTCCGGCGGCTGCGTGACATCGATGATGTCGTCAACGATCTGGAACATCAGACCAATGGCGTCGCTGTAGGTCGTGATCGTCTTGAGCACTCGCTCGTCAGGATTCGGCCCCATCGCGCACAGCGCACCCATGCGGCAGCTCGCACGCAGCAGGGCACCGGTCTTGTTGGTGTGGATGGTGATGAGCTTGTCTTCACCGGACATCGCCGGCGTGAAGCCACCCAGCGTGTCGTAGACCTGGCCGGCGATCATGCCGCTGGTGCCCAGAGCAAGCTCGGAGACGAGCGTGCCGAGCAGCGCCGGTTGAGCGATGACCTTGGCCAGATGCGCGTACGCGAGGTTGAGCATCGCATCGCCGGCGAGGATCGCCATCGCCTCGCTGGTGGCGCGATGGAGCGTCGGACGCCCGCGCCGGATGTCGTCGTCATCCATCGCCGGCAGGTCATCGTGAACGAGCGAGAAAGCGTGGACGAGTTCAACCGCGGCGCCCGCGGGGAGGCTGGCCTCGCCGGCGCGCGGGCCGGTCTTGCCGCTGACGGCGGCGGCGGACCACCAGGCCAGCAGCGGGCGGAGGCGCTTGCCGCCGCCATAGAGGCCATAGGCGATCGCGTCGCGCAGATTGGTCGGAAAATCCAGCCCCTCAACGAGCAGCCGAAGATACTCATCAACGATCGCGGCGGGGGCGAGCACCTCGGGTGCCAGGGCGTGCGCGTGCGGGGCCGGGTCGTTCTGTGGGCGAAGTTCTGGGTGGCTCATCGGCGTAGCGGGCGAGAGGTGAATGGCCAAAGGTCGGGCGGGCACGACGATGCCGGGCGCGCCGGAAGCCGGTGCGCCGGGCGCTCCGCCATCACCGGAAGAGCGGGCGCTCACGCGCCCTCCTGCGCCTTGATGATGTCGTAGAGCTCGCCGGAGGTCTCAGCGGCGTAGATCTGCTCGCGCAGCTCCCGGGTCATGAACATGCGGCTGATCTTGGCCAGGGCCATGATGTGGTCCGACCCGCGATCCGGCGGCGAGGCCAGAAGCACGATGAGCTTGACCGGCTGGCGATCGATCGACGCGAAGTCGATCGGCTGGGCGGGCTTGCCCATGGCGATGACCAGCGAGGGGATGCCGGCGCACTTGCCGTGGGGGATGGCCAGGCCGTTGCCGATGCCGGTCGTGCGGGTTTGCTCGCGGGTCCAGACCGCTTCTTTCAGCACGCCGGCGTCGGTGATGCTGCCAGCGGCGGCCAGCGCGTCGACGAGCTCGTCGATCGCGGCGCGCTTGTCGGTGGCAATCAGCGGCACCTTGACGCACTCAGGTTTGAGGAAGTCGAGCAGGTTCATACGGCGTGTGCGAAAGGGGGTGACCGAGCCGGAGATCGGAGCGGAGTGTAGCCGGGCGGGCGTTCTGGGGATCGGAAACACCGTCAAGCGGCCAGAGTAGGATCACTTGAGCGTGGACACATCGAGCCCCACCACGTTGAAGCTGACGCTGGTGGTCTTCTCTTCCTGTTTGCCGTCGGGGCGTTTGTACGTTCGCGTCACGTTCGCGGAGTGAACGCCCATGACGCGGAGCTGGCTGTCGAATGTTGGCCCCCCGCTGTCGCCCTTGGTGCTTACGGCGTCAACCTCAATGCCGTTCTTCATCTGGCGACTGGCGAGCACCGCACCCTGACGTATGCGCGGCGTCGCAGGGTCCTTGAGGCCGTAGCTCACCGCCTGATCGCCGACCTTCGGGCTCGCGGTTGCGATCGATGCGCTGGCGGCCCATGACGGCGCGTTGATCTTGGTCAACACCGAGACATCGCGCGACGGAAACGACACGAGCTTGCCGACCCGCGGATCAAACGCGACGCTCGTCTGCGGTTGGCCGCTACGGCCGCCGAAGATGATCTCGATCGTGGTGTAGCGGCTGATGACGTGGCTGGCGGTGAGCACCCGCCCGGAGCCGAGGTAGACGCCTGTGCCGTTGCTGGTCTGAATCGTGCCGTTGCCCAGATCGGTCTTCACGATCACCTGGACGACCGCGGTGTCCATCGGGGCGGTGTCGATTTTGGCTGGGGCCGCGGGGGCGGGAGTCGGAGCCGGAGTGGATGGGGGCTTGGGTGTCGGCTTCGGCGATGGAGCCGGCGTGCCGCCGGGCGCGGGCAATGGTGCCGGTGAGGTTGGCTTGGCTGGCGTCGGCGGCGTCGCGGGGGCGGCCGGCGCGGGCTGATTCGCGAAGATCAACGCTGGCGCGATCGACGCGACGATCACGCACGCGCTGACGCGGACGAGCAGCCGACATGCGATGAGGCAACGCATGAGTAAGCGTATGGGGCGGATACTCGATGGAACTCAGGTTCGTCGAGTCCGGTGGTGCTGACCCCTCTCGGAGAGAGGGGGTACCCAAATGCGATGCGTCAGGGCAGGATCAGCATTGAATCGCCGAAGGAGTAGAAGCGGTAGCGCTGCGCGACGGCGTGCTGGTACGCCGCGAGGAGTTGATCGACGCGACCGGGCAGCAGCGCTGCGACCATGGCCAGCAGCGTCGTGCGTGGCAGATGGAAGTTGGTCATCAGGGCGTCGATGTTCTGGAACTCGTGCCCCGGCGTGATGAGGATCTTGGTCCACTTGCCCGAATCCGCACCTGACGCAGCGATCGACGCGATTTCCTGTCGCGAGAAGCTCTGCAGCGTGCGGGCACTGGTGGTGCCGACGGCGATCACGCGCCCGCCGGCGCGCCGGGTGGTCTCGATCGCTTTGGCAGCGTCGGCGGGGACCGAGCACCACTCCTGGTGCATCGGGTGCTGCTCGACGAACTCGGTCTCGACGGGCTTGAACGTGCCAGCGCCGACGTGAAGAACGACCTTGGCGGTCTGAACGCCCGCGCGATCGAGCGAGGCCAGAAGCTCCGGCGTGAAGTGCAGGCCCGCCGTCGGCGCTGCGACCGAGCCGGTGCGCGACGCGTCGGCATAGACCGTTTGATAGCTGGATTCGTCGGCCGCACGCTCGCCGCCGTCGCCGGCGCGTTTCCGCGATGCCACGATGTAGGGCGGCAGCGGCGGGCTGCCGAAGCGTGCGAGCGCCTCGATCGCGGTGGTGCCGACGGGCAGGCCGTGGGCACGCAAGACGCACGCACCGACCTCGCTGTCGTCGTCTCGGCGTTGAACGACCTCGAGCGTGACATTGCTGGGCGTGGAGTCGAGCTCGTGGAGCGTGATCGTGATGCCCGGGCGCACGCGGCGGCCCTTGATCATCGCCCGCCAAAGGGAGGGATCGTGCGGGTCTTCGGCACCGGGAATCGGGTGCTCCGGCGGGCCGAGGTAGAGCCCCTCGACCTTGCCGACCGTGTCGGTGCGGTGGCCGAAGAACCTCGCGGGGATGACGCGCGAGACGTTCAACACCAGCAGATCACCGGCACGAAGCAACGACGGCAGGTCACGGACAACACGATCCTGAAGCGCCGCGCCCGCGTCGCTTCGCGAGCAGACCAGCATTCGGGCGCTATCACGCGGCTCGGCCGGGGACGTTGCGATCAGGTCATCCGGGAGTACATATTCGAGTGAGGCGGTCGGTAGCAAGAAGGACTCTCAGCAGGCGGTTCCCGAAACAACGCGCGGCTTCCGTGCCGCGACGGGAACATGAGCATGCAGCGCGCGTTCCTGAAAATCAACGCGCGCGCGGCTTTGTCGCACACAGAACACGGTTTTGCGGTGTTCTCCCGGCGCAAGCGATGCCCGGCTTGTTTTTCTCGGACCCGGTCGCTCTGGCGGTCCTGGCGCGCTCTTTGCCTCCTCAGACTTCATGCGAATAAATGACTTGGTCGCGATGTCCCTTGGCACCACGCCGAACGCGACCCGCAAGCCGCGGGAGGCTGGAGCGTCGCGCCAGGCCAGCGATGAGCAGGGCGGCGGACGCGGACGACTCGCGACGCCCCGCATCAACTTCAAGGCCGGCCCGGGGCGTACTCAGGCCGCCGAGAGCGCGCCGACTCCGAAACAGGACACCGTCGAGCTTTCGACGCTCTCGCCGTCGCGAGGGGCGAATCGCGGCTCGCGCGTCGCCAAGGCTGATGGCGCCGCTGACGCACCGGCGTCAAACGCGCCGATCGCCGGCGTGACCGACGAGTTTGTTCGCCAGCGAGCGGTTTACACGTACACCATTCCGATCGCCGGTCCCAACGGCATGGGATCGTTCAGCATGACGTACGAGGTTGAGAGCAGCTACCGCGTGATTCGGTTTATCGAGCCGGGGCAGCTGATCGATGCCGAGGCATGAATCCGCCGTTCACACTCGGATTGTTCTAGAAGTCTCGGCTGTGGGTACTTCTGAAATACACTGCGCTCGTGGAGACGCCGGCGCATCTCGGCTTGAAGCACGCTGTGCGGCGCTGGCTCATGGAGCTCGGCTGCGCTGCCAGCGCGCTGGAGGTCCGGTGCCCGCACTCGGCACATCGGGCGGATGCTGCGGGGTATCTGGATCGGCCGTCGCGCCGGGAGGTGCCTGGGTGGCTGCGGTCGCCGCCGAGAGCGTCGTCGCCGACGACGATCATCGTCGAGTGCAAGGCGTTTCGGTCGGACCTCTTGCGCGATTCCGAGGCAGTGCCGGAGCTGCGTCGCACTCGCGACGCGCTGGAGCGCCAGCTTCGCGAGCTTGATCAGGAGTGTGTGATGACCGGTGAACCGTCGCTGCGGCGCGACGCGGGGTATCTGTTCCCGGAGCTGGCGCCGTGGGAGCTGGGGGCTTCGGCGTCGCCTTGCCGCAAGATCCTGATGCGGTCGCTCCGGCGTGTTGACGAGCAGCTCCATGGCGGGACGAAGTTCTTCATGCTGGCCAAGTACCACGTCGGGACGCACCTGGTGATCGCCGCTGAGCCGGGCATTGTCGAAGCTTCGGAGCTGCCCTCGGCGTGGGGGCTGATTGTTCGGCGTCGAGACGGCGCAGGCTTTGAAGTGATGCGCCCGCCGCCGACGTTGTCGCCGTCGCAGGTCGCGATCACACGGACGCTGCGCGAGATCGCGGCGGCGCTGAGCAGCGGTGCCCGCGGGAACGCTGGCGAAGCCGATGACACAGGAACGATCACCACGGCGTGAGTTCGTTGACTTCCGTCGCTTGGCGGTCGTCTTCGATGACCTCGATCGGCACGCCCGGCGGCAGGGCTTTCATGAACATGCGCCCGTAGCGGGCGGTGATGACGCGCGAGTCGAGGATGACGACTTGGCCTTTGTCGCTGGCGGAGCGGATGAGCCGCCCGAAGCCTTGCTTGAAGCGGAGGACGGCGCGGGGGAGGGAGTCCTCGCGGAAGGGATCGCCGCCGCGCTGGCGGATGCGTTCGCAGCGGGCCTCGACGAGCGGGCGATCGGGCGGATCAAAGGGGAGCTTGGTGATGATGACGTTTCGGAGCGCGTGGCCTTTGACGTCAACACCCTGCCAGAAGCTCGCGGCACCGAGCAGCACCGATCGATCCGACTCACGGAATCGTTCCAGGAGCTGGCCCGGCGTGCCGCCGGAACCCTGCACGAGCATGGGCAGCCCGGCGTCGCTGAGCGCATCACCAATCTGATCGGCGACGCGCCCGAGCGTGTCAAAGCTGGTGAACAGGACGAACGCGCCGCCGCCGGTGTTCAGGACGTGCTCGAGCACGCGTGAGGCGAGCACGCTGGCATACGACGCGCCGTCGCCAGAGCCCGCGCCTCGTGACGATCTACCGGGCCCGGCGCGCCCGATCGGCGCACGTGGCGGCTGCGCCAAGAGATCGATGATCACTCGCGCCTGGCTGGCGTGGTTGAACGGCGAGCCGAGCTGGAGTGTCGAGGCGTGCTCGCAGCCCAGCCGACGCTTGATGTGCCCGAACGGCCCGAGCTCTTGAAGCGACGCACTCGGTCGCGACGCGGGCTCGGAGTATCGCTCGTGACGCGCGGCGCGGGCGAGGCCCGCCTCCTCGCTGTATTCATCCGCGGGGTGCGGCTCGGCGGATTCGTCGATGTACGTGAGCTCGATGAACTCGGGCTCGGGCGCGGGCTCCTCGGCGGGCGGCGCGCTTTCGGATGGCGGCGCGTCCGCGGTGGCCGCGGCGGGCGATGCGCCGGGCTTGGCGGTTGTGCCGGCCTTGGTCGGCGCGGGGATCGTCGAGTGCTGCACCTCGCCGATCGTCCCTTGCGAGGTCGCCATCGTCGCGCTGGTCAGCACGATGCCGATGTCCTGGGAGAAGAAGTGCTCGCGCAGCAGCGGGCCGACATCCACCGGCGAGCATGAGAGCTTCACACGCACGCCCGAGCCCCCGCCGGAGCGAGCGCCGCCGGTGGCGAAGCGACCGCGCGCGGTGACGCCCGGGGTGGAGGGCGCGGTGGGGCTGGCATCGATGCCGCCGCCGCTGGTCTCGATCCAGTACACCGCGTGCGGGACCGAGTGGGTCACCAGCGCGTCGGCATCAAAGGCGATCGCCTCGGCGCGGATGGCGTACGAGTTCAGCTCGAACTTGTCCTGCTCGCCCGGCACCGCTTCCTTCATGATCCGCAGGCGTGCCCCGAGCTGACGCATCGAGGGCGAGAGCGCCGTGCGCACGAGGCCGGCGTCGGGGATTCGCCCGTTCTTGAGTCGCCCGGAGCGCACCAGATCAACAAGCTCCTGAAAGAACGCGCGGCTCATCGCCTGGGCCTCGATCGTCGCGTGAACCACGCCATCGACAAGGCTCGACTTGCCCGCCGCGTCCATGAGGACCGAGAGCTGCGGCAAATAGCCCTTGCCGCTGGAGGCGTTGTAGAGCTGGCTCAGATAGTGCTCGATGCGCCCCTCGCTGAGCGAGAGGCCGAAGTGGTCGCACGCGACTTCCTCTGCGCCGTGCGCTTCATCGAGAATCACATGGTTGTACGGCGGCAAAAACCCCGCGCCCGCACGGCGCAGCGAGAGATCCGCGAAGTAGAGCGCGTGGTTGCAGATCAGCAGGTTCGCGCCCTCCATCTCGCGGCGCGACTTCTGATAGAAGCACTTGTCGTACTCCGGGCACTTGCGGCCCATGCAGTTGTCCGTGTCGCTCTGCACGCGATCCCACACGCCCGGGCGCTCTAAAGGCGGCAGGCTCGCGAGGGTGCCGTCGCCGGTGGTGTAGGCCCAGTCCTCAATAACGTGGAGCGAGCGTTTCTGCGGCTGATCGCCGAAGAGGCGATCTTGGCGCTGGCTTGCGAGCTTGAGGCGGCGGATGGAGACGTAGTTGCCGCGGCCTTTGCAGAGGGCCGGCACCAGCGGCGTG
>JAIEQQ010000384.1 GCA_019747615.1 Phycisphaerales bacterium | reverse complement strand
GCGGAAGTCTGCTCGAACGCGGCGGGGAGCCGGCGCACGGCGGCGTGAATCGGGCGGATCTTGGCCCATACGCTCGGTCATGAGCAGCCCGAGCGATCGACCCGCGAACAGACTGGCGAAGACCAGCAGCCCGTACCTGTTGCAGCACGCGCACAACCCGGTGGATTGGTATCCGTGGGGTCAAGAGGCGATCGATGAGGCGCGCCGGCGCGACGTGCCGATCTTCCTGAGCGTCGGCTACAGCACCTGCTATTGGTGCCACGTCATGGAGCGAGAGAGCTTTGAGGACGAGGCGACAACGCGGGTGATGAACGAGGACTTTGTAAACATCAAGCTCGATCGCGAGGAGCGACCGGATCTGGATGATCTGTACATGGCGGCGGTGCAGATGCTGACGGGTCAGGGCGGCTGGCCGATGAGTGTGTTTCTGGAGCCGGACACGCTGAGGCCGTTCTGGGGCGGCACGTACTTTCCGCCCAGGCCGATGCACGGGCGGCCGAGTTTCACGCAGGTCTTGGAGCGGATCAGCGAGGCGTACGAACAGGATCGCGAATCGATCCGCGCGCAGGCGGAGGCGGTGGGGCAGGAGATCCTCAAGAAGCTCGGCACCGCGAGTGAGCCGGTCATGCTCGGCGCAGAGGACGTGCAACGCGCGATCACGACGCTGCTGACGATCTTCGATCGCACGCACGGCGGCTTCGGCCGCTCACCCAAGTTTCCGCAGCCGGTGTATCTCGAGCTGTTGCTGGCGGCGCGGGAGCGGGCCGGCGATGGCGAGACGCGCGCGGCGATCGATGGCGCGATGCGGCTGACGCTGGACAAGATGGCCGTTGGCGGCATCTTTGATCAGATCGGCGGCGGGTTCCATCGCTACAGCGTCGATGCCCTTTGGCTGGTGCCGCACTTTGAGAAGATGCTGTACGACCAGGCGCAGTTGCTGCCGGTGTACGCGCGTGCGGCCAAGGTCTACGGCGATGAGTACTACGCGCGGATCGTGCGGAAGACGTGCGAGTATCTGGCGCGGGAAATGACCCACGCCGGCGGAGCGTTCTACTGCGCTCAAGATGCGGAGGTCGATGGGCGCGAGGGCTTGAACTATGTGTGGACGCCAGCGGATGTGAACGCGGCGCTGGAGAGCGAATCGGATCGCGAGTTCGCGATGGATGTGCTGGGGCTCGGCGATGGGCCGAACTTCCAGGATCCGCATCACCCCGGAGAGCAAGCACGCAGCGTGCTGTGGCTGCGCACGCGACCGGAGGAGCACGCGCGACGGCGCGGCGTAGCTCTGTCAGAGTTCCTTGCGAAGCTGGACGCGGTCAGCTCGCTCATGCTCGCGCATCGACAGAAACGCAAGCAGGCGCGACTCGATGACAAGGTCCTCGCGGCGTGGAACGGGAAGATGATCGCCGGGCTCGCGCGGGCGTCGGTTGAGCTGGATGACATCGCGATGTACGAGGGCGCGGCGCGGGCGATGGAGTTTGTCGCTGGTGAGCTGGTGGACGAGCAGGGGCGCGTGTGGCGATCGTGGCGAGATGGCGCTCGCAGCGAGATCCCGGGCGTGCTGGAGGATCATGCGCACGTCATTGGCGGGCTGGCGGCGCTGGCGCGGGCGGCGAGGCATCATGCCGGTCGAGCGGGCGATTCGCCGCGATGGATCGAGATCGCCACGCGCGTGATGGGAGAAACGCAGCGCAGCTTTGGCGACTCGGCGGCGGATGGCTTCTTTGACACGCGCGCCGGCGAGCAGGATCTGTTCGTGCGGGCCAGATCGACGTACGACGGCGCGGTGCCCAGCGGCGCTTCGCTGATGCTGAGTGTGCTGATCGACTTGCACGAGCTGACCGGCGACGGCTCGTACCTTCGGCGTGCGCGCGGGGCATTGGCCTCGATCTCCGCGGATGTCAAGGACTCGCCGGTGGCCACCGCTCTGTCCACGGTCGGGCTCCTGCGATTGCTGAGCGCCGATGCCACGGCGCTCCGCGACGGGCTCGCGGCACGCGGTGCGCGGACGGCAGCGCCGACTCCGTCGCCGGATGAGATTGTCACGGTCTTCGCGTCCGAGCAGGAGGTCACAGTCGCCGATGATGAGCCGGCGGAGGTGCTGCTGGCGATCGAGATCGCCCCGGGGTATCACATCAACGCGTTCGACGCCGGCGAGGCGTCGGGCGGCGTGGTGCTGCCGCTGAAGATCGAGCTGATCGGAGGCGGCGGCCTCGTCGCGTACGCGGACTATCCCAAGGGTGAGCCGATGGGCGGCGCGGGCTATCGCGTGCATCACGGGCGCATCGAGGTGCCGGTGGCGATCGAGAAGATCGGCGCGGTGACCGGCGACGCGCGGCTGGCGATCACGTATCAGGCCTGCCGCGAGGACGCGTGCATGGCCCCGCGGACGGTGGAGCTGGATGTGGCGATTGGGGTGAGGGTGTGAGGGGGGGAGGGGAAGTGGCGAAGTGGCAGAGTGGCAGAGTGGCAGAGTGGCAGAGACAGAGCCGCGCACGCCCAAGGTCTGGCGCCGCCATCCGTTTCACGTTCACGTTAACGCTCATTGCCCGCGCCCGCTCATCCCACTCTGCCACCCTGCCACTTTGCCACTCTGCCACTTCCCAACCGCATAAACTCGGCCCTATGAAGATCTCACTGGCGTGGTTGAACAGTGTGTTGTCGCCCGGCGGACTGAGTGCTGCTGAGGCCGAGGCGTTGCTCACGAGCGCCGGGTTTCCGATCGAGTCCACGACGCCGGTCGCGGTGCCCGGCGGCACGGTTGATCAATGTCTGGATGTCGAGGTCACGAGCAATCGCGGCGATGCGCTGTGTCATCTGACGCTCGCGGCGGAGATCGCCGCGGTGAGCGATGGAAAGCACCGGGTCTTTCGCCCCAAGATGGATGCGCCGGCGTCGGATGCCGGCGTGCAGGCTTCGTCGGTGGTCGCGCTTCGCAATGAGGTCACGCGTGAGTGCCCGCGATTCACGCTGCGGGTCATCAAGGGTGTCAAGGTCGGCCCCAGCCCCGCGTGGTTGGTTGATCGCCTCGCGGCGATCGGCCAACGCTCGATCAACAACGTCGTCGATATCACCAACTACGTCCAGAGCGAGCTGGGCAACCCGAGCCACGTGTTCGATCTGGATCTGGTGCGGCCGTCTGGTGATGGAAAGCGAGAGATTGTCGTGCGCGGCGCGGCCGCAGGCGAGAAGATCGAGATGCTCGACGGCAAGACGGTGACGCTCGCTGCGGGCGAGTTGGTCGTCGCCGATGCCGGGGGGGGCGGGCCGATTTCGCTGGCGGGCATCATGGGCGGGCAGGTCACCGGCGTGAGCGAGCGCACCAAGGACGTGCTTGTCGAGGTCGCGACCTGGAGCCCCGTGATGATCCGCAAGGCGGCGCGACGGCTGAACATCACCAGCGACGCGTCCCACCGCTTCCAGCGCGTGGTGTCAGCGCGGACGATCAATCTCGCGGCCGATCGCATCACGCAGTTGATTGTCGAACTCGCTGGCGGGAAGCTGCTGAGCGGGACGGTCGAGGCGGGTGCGTGGAGTGATGAGCCGGTGGTGATCGCGCTGCGCGGGCCGCGGGTGCGGCGGGTGATCGGGGTAGATCTCTCCGATGCGCAGATCGAGCGGGCGCTGGCGGCCCAGGGCTTTTCGCTTGCGGCGGGCGCGGGCTCCGGTGAGTGGACGGTCAAGGTGCCGGCGACGCGTAACGACGTGAAGCTGGAGATCGATCTCATTGAGGAGATCGCGCGGACGATCGGCTATGACAAGATCGTCGTGCCGGAGCTGATGCCGGTGCGGATCAACGAGCCGCAGCGCAGCGAGCGGGCCGGGCGAGAGGCGGCGCGGGTCTTGACCGGCTGCGGCTTCTTTGAGACCGTGACGTTCAGCTTCACCAGCGCGAAGCTGGCCAAGCCGTTTGTTGCGCCGGGCGTTGCGCTCACGGGCGTGAGCGATGATCGTCGCGGCAGCGAAGGCACGCTGCGCCCCAGCGTGCTGTGCGGGTTGCTGGCGTGCCGTCGTGTGAATCAGGATCGGCGTGCGGATGTCGGTGGTGGTGTTGGTGGGGCGGGGCGGGCGACGGTGAAGCTGTACGAGATCGCCGCGGCGTTTGGTGAGAATGCGGCTCGGCCGGGTGGGGGTGGGGGTGGGGGGGCGACGATCGAGCGCCAGACCTTGGCGATGCTGAGCGATCTGCCCAACGCCGGCAGCGCGTTTGAGCGCCGCCAGCTTGGCGTGCGGCAGATGCGCGGCGCGATCGAGGCGGTGGTGCTGGCGATGCACGGGCCGAACGCGGCGCTGCGGTTTGAGCCGGTTGGCGAGAGCGGGTCGGTCGCGGCGCTCGATCCGGGCACCAGCGCCCGAGTGGTCATCGGAACACCCAGCGGCGATCTGACGCTCGGCACGTTCGGCCTCATCGACGAGGCGACGCAGAAGCTCTACGAGCTTGAGAACCCGGTGATCGTCGCGGAACTCGCGTACGACGACCTCATCGCGCCGTATCCGGCTCGCGTGACCGTGATGCCGCTGCCCACGATGGGCGCGACCGAGCGGGATCTCTCGCTCATCGTTGATGAGGCCACTGCGTGGGACCGCGTACGGCGTGCGACGCTCGATGCCTCGCCGCAGTTCATGGAGTCGCTGGCGTTCGTCACGACCTATCGCGGCAAGCCCATCCCCGACGGCAAGAAGAGCCTGACCTTCCGCATGCGGTTCCGCCACCCCGAGAAGACGCTGCGCGACGAAGAGGTGAATGCGCCGGTGGATGCTCTGGTTGCGCGTTTGAAGGCGGAGCTTGGGGCTGAGGTGCGGACGGGGTGAGCGGAGAGCGGAGTATGCAGAGGACGCGGCGGAGGCAGAGAAACGCAGAGAGATGCAGGGGGGAATGTACACGGAGGACGCGGAGGGACGCGGAGAGAGGAAGGGGGAGGGGAGCGGGATCGCGTTTGAATCGCCGCGCTCGATCGGGTCGCCAGACAGATCATGCGGCGCGAGTTCACGCGTGCGGGGCAACGTCAGGCGATCTGGATGTTTGATCTGTGCATGCGCCTGCATCGTTCTGCATCCATCTGCATTCAACAGCATCCGGCTGATTCCCAGCATTCCCCTTGTTCTGTGGCAGTTCTCTGCCTTCCGGTCTTTCTCTGCGTTCCTCTGCCTCCCCCGCGTCCTCTGCGTACTCCCCTCCGCCTTTCTCCGTGTACCTCCGCGTACTCCGTGTACATCCCATCAGATGGCCAATGAAGAACCGCCGCGCGGGGACGCCGCGCGGCGGTTGATTGTGTCAATGAGTTGTCAAGCCGTGTGGCTTAGCGACGACGACGCGACGCGGCGAGGCCGGCGAGGCCCAGGAGCGCGACCGCGCCCGGGGTGGGGATCACGCCCGGCGAGCCGACTTCCGCGCCCAGGAGCGAGGTGCGGGCGCCATTGACGCCGACGGAGCTCAGGGTGCTGACGCTGGGGAGCGGGAGCGTGGTGCTGCCGAGGCCGGCGGCGTTGTCAAAGGTGACGCCGAGGGTCGCGGTGCCGAAGGCGATGCCGGTGACGCGCGGACCGGTGGTCGACTCGAAGATGTTGACCGAGTCGCCGCCGGTGCCCAGGCCGATGCCCGAGCCGCCGTAGGTGCCGATCTGGAGCCACGCGGCGGGGTTGGTGCCGAACCACGCATTGCGGAAGGCGGCGATGACGGTGGCGTCGGTGCTGCCAGCGGCGTTGGTCTCGATGAAGATCACCGACTCGCCGGGGTTGATGGTCGTGATGCTGCGGAGGGCCAGACGGGCCGAGGTCGGCGTGCCGTTAGACGCGTCATCCACGGTCCAGCCGCTGATGTTCACGGCGGAGGTGCCGGTGTTGGTCAGCTCGAACCAGTCGGCCTGGTACGTGTTGGCAGCGTTGCCGTTGCCGTTGGAGTACGCCTCGGTGATGACGATGGTGGCGTTTGCGGCGCCGGCGAGCGAAGCCACGAGGGCGGCGCTGGCCAAAGGAGCGAAGGTGTTCATGGTCTCTCTCTTCTCGTAGATGGACGGACAATCGATGGGCCGCACGTCGCGGATCATCAAGCGGCGGCGAGGTCGGATGGACCGCGACGACGGGACGGGCTCCCCGCCGCGGGCATGAGCGTCTTGCGGGGACTCGGAACATAACGGCGCACATCGCCGCCCTCAAGCGGATTTGAGCCCGAAGCGACGGGTGTAACCAAACCTTCACAATGCTGTGAGGATGGGGGATCTGCGGGTGTGCATGACTGGCAGCATGTCGAGGCGCCGGGGCAGTGGGAGTATGAACGTGAACGTGAAACGAACGAAAAAGCCCCGGGCGTGCCCGGGGCTTGATGTGTCTCATGGGTTCTTGGCGGCGCCTGGCATCGGGCGCGTGCGATTCGCAAACTACCACTTGGAGCCGTCCCGCACGATCCTGCCCTGCGCATCGACCTCCACGATCGGCGGCAGGCTGACGCCGGCTTCTTTGATCTTGGTGAGGATGGTGGCCTTGTCGCCGACCATGACCAGCAGGCCTCGCTCGAGGTTGATCGCGGGCTTGGCCTCGGCGTTGACTTGTGCGAGGGTGAGCTTGTCGATGGCTTGCAGGTCCGTCGCGAGGCTGGCCCAGTCGAGGTTGTCTTCCAGCAGGCCGGCCCCGACGCTGACGTAGCCCGAGAGCGTTGAGAAGTCCTGGATGAGCTCGGTGCGGGCGGTCTTCTTGGCCTTGTCCAGCTCGTCCTGCGTGATGTTGCCGGCGCGCAGGCCCTCGAACTCGCTCATGAACTCCTTGAGCGCCAGGCCCGTGGTCTCGCTCTTGACGCTGGAGCGTGCCATGAACCAGCCGAGGTGGCGGGTGTGGTTGTGGCGGCTGCCGGCGCCGTAGGTGAAGCCGTTCTTCTCGCGGAGGTTCTGGTTCAGTCGGCTGGTGAAGCTGCCGCCGAGGATGGTGTTGATGAGGCGCAGCGGGATGCGATCGGCGCTCGCGGCCGGCGTGCCCGGCGCGTAGAAGTTGATGACCGTCTGCACCGCGCCGGGCCGATCGACCAGCAGCACGCGCAGGCCGTCGGAGGACGGCATGTTCAGGTCCATCGGCGAGGTCGCGATCGACGAGGTGGCCTTCCACCCGCCGAAGGCGCCTTCGAGGATCGAGCGGGCGTCCTGCTCCGAGACGTCACCGGCGATGAAGATCGTGGTGAAGTCCGGACGCAGGAAGACGTTGCGGAAGGTCTTGACGTTGTCCAGCGTGATGGGCTCGACGGTCGCCTTGCTGCCGCTGAGTGTGGAGCCGTAGGGGTTGCTTGAGCCGAAGAGCGCTCTCATGCCGACGCGAGCGGCGACGATCGTCGGCTCGTCGTCCTCCTGCTCCAGCCCGGCCAGATGCAGGGACTTGACGCGATCGAAGTCGGCCGCGTTCATGCGCGGGCTGATGGCGCTGGCGGCCCAGAGCGGCGCCGCGTCCTTGAACGTGCGGCTCAGCGTGCTGAGCGAGAGCGAGATCGTCTCCTTTGAAGCGCCCGCGCCGACGCCGGCACCGAGCAGTTGCAGCGAACTGGCAACCGCGGCCCCGTCGAGATCCTTGCCGTCGAGCGAGACGCCCTCGCTGAGCATGTCGCTGGTGAGCGACGCGAGGCCCGCGGTCTGCGGGTCATCGATGACCTTGCCGGTGTTGAAGATCGCGCGTGCTGAGACCAGGTTCGTGCCCGGGCGGTGCCAGTAGCGGACGTTGATGCCGTTGGAGAGGGCGAAGCTCGTCGGCGCCGTGGCGCTGAAGGGCGCTGTCTGCGCATCGGCCGGACGCGTGTCACGAGCGGTCTTGGCGCGCTCGGATTCTTCGGGCAACACGCGCGAGACCAGCCGCCCGTTCTTCTCGCCGGTGCCGACGTACTTCGTCAATGCCGCGGCGAGCGTCTTGGGCGTGGTGTTGCGATAGCGGTTCAGGTCCGCCTCGAGGCTGTCGGGGTTGCCGAAGTAGTACTCGTACTCGTTGAGCTTGTCGGCGCGGCTCATCAGGCTCTGAAGTGCGCTGAGCGTGCCGGATTCGATGGTGGCCTGTCGGGCCTTGAGTTCGGCCTCGGTGGGGCCGCTCTTGGCCAGGGCCGCGATCTCTTCCGAGACGATCTGCTCGACGCGCGTGAGGTCGGCCTCGGGCTTGGCCATGATCACGACGCGGAAGACCGAGCCGAGCTGGCTGGAGTCCTGCGACGCGCTGACGCTCACCGCGAGCTGATCCTGCACCACCAGCCGCTTGTAGAGGCGGCTGCTCTGGCCGTCAGAGAGGATGAGGCCGGCGAGGGTGAGCTCGGCATCGCCGGGGGTGTACGCCGCGGGGCTGTGCCAGCAGATCATGACCATCGGCTGCTGGACCTTGTCGAGCATGTTGGTCCGCACGACGCGATCGAGGGCCGCGGGGGGGACCGGGCGGTCTTGCGGCACGTTGCCGCGCGGCAGCGTGCCGAAGAGCTCGGCCACCAGCGGCTTGATCACCGCGGGATCAAAGTCACCGGCGACCACGAGGCTGGCGTTGTTCGGCGCGTAGAAGGTCGCGAAGAAGTCCTTGACGTCGTGCGTCGTCGCGGCTTCCAGATCCTCGTGCAGGCCGTAGACGTTCCAGTGATACGGATGGCTCTCGGGATACAGGAACTGGTTGGCGGTCTCAAACGCCCGCGCGTACGGCGTGTTCTCAACGTTCTGGCGGATCTCGTTGCGAACGACGTCCTGCTGCTTCTTGAGCTTCTCGGCGGTCATCTGCGGCCCAAGGTCTTCCAGCCGATCGGCGTCCAGCCACAGCAGCGTGGGCAAGAGGCTCGACGGGCCCCACGAGAAGTAGTTGGTGCGGTCCAGGCTCGTCGAGGCGTTGTTGGCCCCGCCGCCGTTCTCCATCAGCACGTCAAAGTCCGACCCGGGCACGCGCTTGGTGCCCATGAACATCAAGTGCTCAAAGAGATGAGCGAACCCCGACCGCCCCTTGGGCTCGTTCTTGGCCCCCACGCGATACCAGGTGTTGATGGTCGCCACCGGCAGCGACTTGTCAACGTGGAGGATCACGGTCATGCCGTTGGGGAGGGTGTATTTTTCGTGGGCGAGGAGGGAGGGCGCGGCGGGCGCGGTCGCGGCTGGCGCCGGGGCGGGCTGAGCCGAGCCGGTCGTGGCGATCGACGTGCCCGCGAGGGCGACGGTGGCACCCGCGTGCGTCGCGTCTCCGGCCGAGGCGGCGAAGATCGGCGCGTTCAAGAGTGTGGTGGAAAGGCCAAGGGCGAGCATGAGCCGGTGTTGAGCGTTGTTCATGCCCGAGTTTACACCCGGCGGGAGGTTCGGTGGGGCGACGGGCGCGGGCGTGGGCGGCGGGGGCTGCTGGATTGCTCGTCGCGTCCGCCGGGCCGGTTGTCGCGTGCGACGGAGCGTTCGGCGGACGCGACAGGTCATCCGTCGCGTCCGCCGATTTGCCTGTCGCGTGCGATTTTCGATCTGTCGCGTCCGCCGACTGAAGTGTCGCGTGCGCCAGGCCGATGATCGCGTCTGACGGCTCGCGTGTCGCGTCGCGGA
>JAIEQQ010000080.1 GCA_019747615.1 Phycisphaerales bacterium | reverse complement strand
GAACGGTTCGCGCTGGTGAGTGTTCCATCGGATCGCGCCAGCGCCGCCGCTCGCGTGCTCGATGCGCTTGATCGCATGAGCATCCCGCATCGCGTGGTGCCCACGCTTCACGACAGTCTTCGTGGCGTCGTCGCGCAGCGGCCCCTGCCCTCGCCCCGCGCCCGCCTGGCCATCACCGAGCAATCACCCGCATCATCCAAGCCCGCCCGCGATGCCAACATCGTCTCCTCCCCCCGCGCGATCGATATCACCCGCCTCATCGGCCGTTCGCAGGCGCGGCTGGATGAAGACGCCATCGCCCGCATCATCACCGGCAAGCGAGTGCTGATCACCGGCGCCGGCGGCAGCATCGGCGCTGAGCTTGCTCGCGTCTGCGCCCGCTTCAGTCCACAAAAACTCCTGCTCATGGAGCGCGCCGAGAACGCCCTCTTCCAGATCGATCACGAGATGGGCTCGCGGTTCGCCAGCATCCCGCGACAGGCGATCCTGCACGACGTCAACGACGCCGATCAGACGCTGCGGCTCATGCTGGAGTATCGCCCGCACGTCGTCTTTCACTCCGCGGCTCACAAGCACGTTCCGCTGATGGAAGATCACCCGGCGCTGGCGGTCGGCAACAACCTCTTTGCCACCAAGTCGATCGCCGATGCCTCGATCGCCTCGGGCGTCGAGCGCTTCGTGATGATCTCCAGCGACAAGGCGGTGAACCCCTCCAGCGTGATGGGCGCGACCAAGCGACTCGCAGAGCTCTACATCGCCGGCATCGCCCGGGCGCACAACGGCCCGACGCGCCTGAGCATGGTGCGTTTCGGCAACGTGCTGGCCTCGGCGTGCTCGGTGATCCCGATCTGGTCGCAGCAGCTCGCCGACGCCGGCCCGCTGAGCGTGACGGACCCGCGCATGACGCGATACTTTATGACGATCCCCGAAGCCGCGGCCTTGGTTGTCCAGGCCGGCGCGCTGGATCAGCCCGCGCAGCGAGCGCCCGTCTATGTGCTGGACATGGGCCGCCCGATCTCGATCCTTCGTCTCGCGCAGCGATTCGCGCGCCTCAACGGCTACGCGCCGCGCGTCCGGTGGACGCCCGAGCTCGCGGCCCTCATCCGCAACACCCCCGCCTCACCCGATGACCAGCTCGCCGATGACGATCTGGATTCAACCGGTGCCGCGCCTGCGAGTGTTCAGTGCGTTGACATCGTGTTCACCGGCGTCCGCCCCGGCGAGAAGCTCTTTGAGCAACTCGCGTACGACGCCGAGCAGCTTGCACCCACCGCTCACAACGCGATCAATCAGTGGTCTTCGCCGGAGCCGGAAGCCGCGGACCCGAGCGACGCGCTGCGGCTGGTGGCGGACATGATGCCCTATCGCTCGGCGGGTGCGGAGAAACGCGCCGTCATCGACGCCATCCGCCGCTGGGTGCCGGAGATGACCGGTGGCTCGGCTCCCGGTGGCTCGGCCTCTCCGAGGCCGAGTTGAAGCGCGCCATCACTTCTACGCCGTCAGTCCCGGCTGTCGTTACTTGATCTCAATCAACGCCGCGATCTCGCCCGGGCGTTGCTCGCGCAAGATCGCCGGCGCATCCTCGAGCTTCGCGCGGCGTGTGATCAGCCCGTCGGTCTGAATGTGGCCCTTCTGGATCAGCGCCAAGCCCTCGCCGATCGTGCCCTCGCGGCTGCCGAGCACCTCGATCTCACTCCGAACGATCGCGTCCATCACGCCCGGCGCGATCGAATCGCCCGATGCCGCCTCGCTCGGTTCCCCAACACCCAGTGATACGCACGACTTCACCACCAGCCGGCCGCGCGGGCGGAGCAACCCAGTGGCGATCGCCGGGCCTTCGGGCGAGCCGGTGCAATCGATCACCACATCCTGATCGTTGCGGCGGCCCGCCTCGTGCTCGGGCCGGTGCTTGATCCCCCAGCGCTCGCAGAGCGAGAGCTTGCTTTCGTGCCGTCCGAGCAGCCGCACGCTGGCGTTCAGTCGGGCCATTGCTTGGACGCACAGCAGCGCCATCGGCCCGTCGCCAAGCACCGTGATGTAGGGCTTGCCTTCGACGCGGAAGCTCGCCGCGGCGTGGGCGGCTGCTCCGGCCAAGAACGCAAACACCGCGTGCTCGTCGTTCATCGACTCGGGCACCGGGAGCAGATTCGCTGCGGGCATGATGAGCTCGTCGGCGAGCCCGCCATCGCGCCCGCTGATGCCCATGATCGTGCGGCGTGGGCAGTGGGTGCTCAGCCCGCGTGTACACAGCTCGCACGTCGAACACGGCACGCAAGGCGACACCACCACGCGATGGCCGATGAGCTTCTGCGCCCGAGCCATCGTGCTGGCCTCGGCCGGTGTTCGGGCTGGAGCGGTCGATACGCGATCGACCACCGCCAGGACGCTCACCCCCGGCGTGAGTGTGTGCGTCCGCGCCGGGGCGGCGGTGTGCCGATCGATCCGCGTCAGCAGCACGTGGCTCGGGCGCAAGACAACCTCACCCGCGCCCGGCGGGCCAAGCGGCTGGACGCAATCGATTGTCAGTGTGTGGGCATGAAAACGGACGCGTCGCACGCGAGGCCCTCTCAGTCAGGCACGCAGATCATCACACAGAGCCACAGCGGCGCACCGGTCATCCACACGCCGAACGGTGTTGAGCGCCGGCCCGCTCGGGCGCGACGCCCGAGCCGAAGTCATCGCTCAATAGACCGGCTCGACGCCGTTGGCCGGCGCCGGGGCAATCGGGGCCGCGGGCGGAGTGACCGGCGCGTTAGCGCCGGGCGCGGCGGGGGTTGCGCTGGCGCTGGCGCCAGCGCGCATCGCCTCGGGCATCTCGGGGCTCTTGCGGACGCTGACTTCGAGCATGCGCCCGCTCGCCGGCGGCACGGCCAGCTCCTTGCTTGGGGAGCCGAAGCGTGTGCCGATTTCCCAATCGTCCCACTTCATGAGATCGGGGAACGCGGCGTCCTCGGGGGTGTGGTCGGCAAAGAAGCGAACCACGAGCTGTCGGCCGACGGGGATGTCGTAGGAGAACAGGGTCTCGCCGGTGCGCGTGTCCTTGACGCTGACGGTCTGCGGGACCATGGACGAGGACTCGTAGGTGTACGAGTCCTTGACCCAGCCGCGGGAGCCGCCGGGCGACCAGCAGCCAGCGAGGCCGGCGGTGGCGCAGAGGGCAAGGGCGAGGGTCAGGGAGGTGAGCTTTGAGCGATTCATCAGTGGGTCTCCGCGCGTCGTGTGGAACGGGGCATGGTAGGTGTTCGGTTCGTGTGCGTGCGATTGCGTCGAGCTTGTGTTCTATCGGCCCTTGGACGGTGGGACGTGTGAGAATCGGCGGCGCTTGACCCTGATCGCTGGCGTGCGGATGCTGTTCCTTATGGCCACCCAACGCCGGAAGACTGCGAACGCCCGTTCCACTGCGTCCCCCGCCCGCACCGCCGCCACCCGCATGAAGCCCACCCGGGCGGGCAAGCCGGCCAAGCGGCCCGGGGTCGGTCGCGCAAAGGCATCGCCAGCGAGATCCGGAGGCGGCGCGCCAGCCCTCCGCGTTGGCCATGGGTACGACCTTCACCGGCTCGAGGTTCGCGCCCCGGCCGGGCCCGGGCGGCCGCTGATCGTCGGCGGTGTCATTCTTGACGATCCGCTGTTTGACCGAGGGCCGGTTGCCCATAGCGATGGCGATGTGCTGTATCACGCCGTGACCGATGCTCTTTTGGGGGCGCTGGCGCTGCCCGACATCGGGCAGCTCTTCCCGGACACGTTGCCCGCCCACGCCGGGCAGGATTCCGCCGACTTCGTCCGCGCCGCGTACGCCGAGATCTCATCTCGCGGCTGGTCGATCGTCAACCTCGACTGCACCGTCATCCTGCAGCGACCGAAGCTCAGCCCCGTGAAGGACAAGATCCGGGCCAATCTGGCCCGCCTGCTGGGTTTGGACATCGCCAGCGTAAACCTCAAGGGCAAAACACACGAAAAAGTGGACGCCGTCGGCGAGTCCCGCGCCATCGAGGCGCACGTCGTGGCGTTGCTCTGGAAGCGTTGAACATCGGGGCGGCCCGTGGGACGCGCGATTCTGGTCTTTCTGCTGTCTTTTTTGTTTGCGAACGCTAACATCTGCCGTGTTTGTTGAGCTCATTCTCATCCCGATGCTGGTCCTCGCCTGGGGCGCGTTCTGCGTCTGGTCCTGGCGCGTGGCCCACAACCCGCGCGGCGACATCCCCAGCGGCATCGCGTGGTCCATCAGCAAGCTCTACGCACGCGTGTTTCACGCTCTGAAGATCCGCGGGCGCGAGAACATCCCCGCATCCGCAATCGTCAACGGGCGCGGCATCATCGTCGTCTCCAATCACTCGGCGGGGCTTGATCCGATCCTGATCCAGGCGGCGATCCCGTTCTTTGTGCGGTGGATGATGGCCGCGGACATGCGCGTCAGCGTGCTCGAATCGATGTGGGATTTCCTCGGCGTCATCACCATCGATCGCTCGGGACGGGCCGACGTCGCGGCCTTCCGCACCGCCTCACGAGTGGTCGGCACCAGCGAAGCCCTGGGCGTCTTTCCCGAGGGGCGCCTGCGCCGCACGCCCACAGAACTCAACGAGTTTCAGCCCGGCATCGGGCTCTTGATCGCCCGGAGCAACGCCCTGGTGCTGCCGGCGATTGTCACCGGGGCGCCGTTCTGCGAAGAGGCGTGGACGAGCCTGTACCGCCCGAGCCGCTCGCGCGTGCTGTTCAAGCCGCTGATCGACCCGAAGGCCATGGGCTGGAAAGCGGGAGACATCCCGCGCGAGCTGCGGACGTTGTACATCCAGTGGCTCCGAGAGGCCGGCGTCGAACCCACCGCCCCGATCGATGACACGCCGCCGCTGGAACGCGCGCCAGACGCTGCGATCAAGCGACGGAAGTGACCCGCGCGATCACGCGAGAGAGGTCGTCAAACTCCACACGACTCGCGGCGTCTTTCACCGTCAGCCACTGGCGTTTGCGGCGCTTGTTCTCCGGCCAGCTTGACAGGATCTCCGTCACACGCAGGGCAAAGAGCTGCACGCGATGCGAGCCCTCGGCCTTGGTGTACGAGTAGTGGCCCAGCTCGCTGGTGAGCAGGATGCCGCGCACGCCGGCTTCTTCCAGACACTCGATGTGGGCGGTTTGCCGGGCGGTGTGGCCGTCGTCGATGCCGCCCTTGGGGACGATCCACTTGCCATTGGAGTTGGTAATGAGCAAGACCTCGACGGAGCCATCGTCGAGCGTGCGAAAGGGCACGGCGCCCGCCTGCGGAATAGTCCCCCCCGGAGCTGTGACCTTGCTCATGAATCGCTTCCGTGCCGGGGCCGCGGCTGGCGCGGTTGCCCGATGGGCTGGCGCGAGTCCCTCGCGCGATGCGGAAGTTGTACCACACAATGAGCCTCTGGGCAAATCACCTGACCCCGCACGCACTCAAAATCGTGCACGTTCACGCGATCTTCGCGTTGGATCCCGTCGCGGGCGAGATGGCGGACGCCGCCTGTGCGAGATCGGCGTGCAGGAGCAGGGCGTCCGGCGCGATCGCGCGGCTGGCGCGCCGGCCGATCACCGAATCCAGCTCGAACGGCGCGATGCCGCCGCCGGGGCGCTTGAAGCAGATATCCGCCGGCGTGATCACCTGACCGGGTGCGATCGCGCGGGCGGTCACGATCGACTGTCGCGACACGCTGCGGACATCGCGCTCGATCTCAAGCACGCGCTTTACGGACTCAAAGGGTGCGATCTCGCGCATCAAGCCTTCGTCGAAGCGCTGCTGGCGCTCGTCGATGGCGCGTTCGCCAACTGATCGCACGCGTTGCAGCGTCTGCCAGCCCAGTCGCGCACTGTCGGTGTAGCGGCGCATCGGCAGCGTCTCGAGCGACGCGGCGTGGTCGGGGCCTTGGGCGCCGACATCGTGCGTGAAGTGCTTCTCAAGGATCGTCGCGCCCGCCGCGGCGGCGAGCATGCCGGTGCGCTCGCCGGGCGTGTGATCGCTGTAGCCGATCGGGCCATCAAAGAGCTCCGCCAGCGCCGCGATGCCGCCGAGCTCGGCGGAGTCCATCGGCGTCGGATAGCTGCTGACGCACTGGAGGATCGCGGTGCGGTCGCGTGCGCCGCAGAGCCAGCCCAGCGCGCGCGTGATCTCACGCGGCTCGCTGGCGCCCGTCGAGATGATCAGCGGCTTGTTCAGCGCGCTGAGCGCTTCCAGCAGCGGGCGATGCACGATGTCCGGACTCGCGGTCTTGTACGCATCCCAGGGCAGCTTGGCGGCCAAGGGCACCAGCGGCAAGCTGAAGACGGTGACGATGGCGTGGACGCCTAGCGCGTGGGCTCGCTTCACGCACGCGTCCAGCGCGTCGATCGACAGCTCCAGCCGGCGCAGCATCTGGATCGGATCACGCTCGCCCGCCTCGGCCTGATAGCTCGCCAGGCGCGATGCGCCCGACATCAGCATCTCGGCGCGAAAGTACTGGAACTTCACGGCGTCAACCCCCGCGCTCGCGGCACGCTCGACCAACTCCAGCGCTCGCTCGGGCGAACCGTCATGATTCACGCCGAGCTCGGCGATGACGTATGGCGGATGGTCCGGCGAGATGGGGCGGGAGGAGATGTGCATGGGGGGGAAGAGCAACGCGAACATGAACATGAACATGAAACGGACGCTGAGTCAGGCCGGTGTGCGAGCTATGTCCCCACTCGCGACTCGCGACTCGCGACTGTGCCATCGCTCGCGTCAGCGAGCATCGCGTTGGCCACGATCAGGTCGATCGGCGTGTCGATGTCGATGACCGAGCCCGGCGGGTTGATGATGCCTCGTCGGTCCTTGCCGAAGAAGGCGTGCGGGCCGGGTTGCACGCCCGGCACTTCGAGCATCAGCGCCCGGGCGGTGACGGCGATGATCGCGCCATCGGGGATGAACGCCGGCGGTAGGTCTTGCCTGCGAAAGACATTGTGATTCAGAATGTCGCCCTCCCACGGCGAAACCACGCCCGAGTCGCCATCGACGCGGGCGGTCCACCACGGGTGATGTTTGCCCACGGGCTGATAGCTCTGCACGCTGTCGCAACCGCTTGATCGCAGGAGCTCGATCGCGCGATCGATGAGACCGGCCGGGCGGATGGGCACGTTGGCGTAGAGGATCACGACGTGGTCGGGAGCGTTCGCCGCGCCGATGCGCTCTCGAACGAGCGAGAGCGCGTGGCGAGCCGCATCATCGACCGTTGCCCGATCGTGCGCGAGCGACTCGGGCCGATCGATGACCGCTGCGCCGTTCTGGCGAGCGATCGCCGCGGCCTGGGGGCAATCGGTGCTCACAATGATCTCACTAAGCGAGCGGGCCTGTCGCGCGTGGTCCAGCGTCCACTGGATGCACGGTTGCCCGGCGATGGGCGCGATGTTCTTGCCCGGCACGCCCTTGGAGCCGGCCCGCGCCAGGATGATCGCGATCGCGCTCACGATGCCTCGCTCGCGGCGATCGGCACGCGCTCCAGCGCGGCCTCGGGTGCTGGCAGAATGCCCCGGCTGCGCGCGTCATCAAGCTGCGCCGACCACGCGGTGAGGATGCCGGACGTTGCGATCTCTGACGCGGCGCTCGGATCGATGCGGAGCGTCGTGATCGCCTCGCGCTGCAGCGCCAATCGCGGCAGCGGCAGCGGTTGGATACGAGCTCCGGCTGGGGGATTCGGCATCGGGTCCAGCACGCACCATCCCGCGAGCATGATCGAGGAATCGACGACGGCCTCGACCTGGGAGTAGACCTCGTCGCGCCGCGTCAGGCGGGGCAGGACGAAGGGCAGTTGCACGCCGCGAGGGGCACCATCGGGATCGGCGCGGAGCGCCAGCAAGGCGTTCATCGCGGTGCGCGACGTCGCCATGCCAGCGGGCCCGGCCTCAGGCAGAAGCCGCGCGTGCAGCTCTGGCGAGTCGGCGACAAGATCGATCGAGATGACATCGGCGAGCGGCTCATTGCCCTTTGGCGCGAGCGACGCGACATCGAGCGTTCCGCGAGCGAACGTTGACCGCAGGTGAACGCACAGGTGCGAGAACTCTCGAGCAGTACGCAGCAGGTCCAGCAGGGCCGGATGGTCTCCCAGCGGGTCGATGATCGTCAACGTTGCCGGCGCGCGGGCGCGGTCTCTGGCGGTGAGCGAGCCGAACTCGCGGATCAGCCTTGTGGCGGTATCGGCATCAACACGGTCGGCGTCTCGGGCTGGTGTCGAGATCGTCAGCGTCAGGTGCGCCGGCGACTGTGGCGGGTGAGCGGCGGCGTCGCGTGAGAGCACGCGCGCGAGCTCGGGGCCCTCGGCGACGGTGGGGTCGAGCCCCGCCGCGACCAGCGCGGCGCAGAGTCGCCTGCCCTGCTCGGGCGTATCGGCGATGCAGCGCAGGGGCAGGTCGCGCAGCGCCGGCGAGATCTGCACGCACACGCTCTTGGCGATCATGTCCGCCAGCGGCACGATCGGCACGTACGCGAGCATGCCGCCGATCGATGCGTGGATTCCGGCGGTCTGGGAGTTGCGCCGGAGCTGGGCGGAGACCTCGACATCCAGCACGCAGCCGGCGAGGCCCGGCGCCGCTTGCGAGAAGGTGAGGCGGTGGCCCCGCGGGTCTTCGTGGTAGCGTTCGATGAGCTGATCGCACGCGACGGGATCAACCAAGCACCAATCACTGGCGACCAGCAGGCCCGCGGCGGCGCCGGTGCTCCGCAGGATGTCCGAGAGCTGGCCGGGCTCGATGAGCTCATCAAAGACGCTGAGCGGGCCGCCGCGCCAGGAGTGAGCGGCCAGCGAGCGGAACGCGCGCACCACGCGAGGGTCGTATCGGCGGGCGTCGGTGCCGGCGGCGATGAACGTGATGCGGCTGTTGTGTACAAGGGCGCCCGCGGCGGCCCTGGCCAGATCCGGCGATGCGCTGACCACGCAGATGCCGCGAGCGCGACGGACGCGCAGGAGGCGCGTGAGCGTGAGCGAGAGCGCCGTGTGCCCGGGTGTGATCTCTGCCAGCGGATCGGCCGCCTGGCCGGTGGCGCTGTGCGATTCGCGGAACAGGACGACGACGTCTACAGCGGCGGCGGGGACCGCGTTCGGCGCGCCGCGGTCCATCGCTTCGCCGGCGCCGACATCGCGCGTGATCTTCTGGCCGGTGCGGATCGAAACGCGGGCGTCGGCAAGGATGCGCGTCAGCGCGTCGGCGGCGTCGGCCAGCCACTTGACGTTCGTCAGGTCGCGATGCATCTGGCGGCGCTGGACTTCCAAGGGCTCGAGCGTGGTCTCGGTGTGGATGGCGCGATCGGCGCGGGCGCGGTTGAACGCGCCGGTCTGGTTGAGTCGCTGCACGATCGAGTACGCCGGCTCCAGCTTGCGCACGCGATCGGCCAGAGCGTGAGCCTGAGCGATGAGCCGGTTCACGC
>JAIEQQ010000617.1 GCA_019747615.1 Phycisphaerales bacterium | reverse complement strand
CGCGCAAGAGACCGGCATCCCTGTCAAGGTCATCGACGACCTCAACGCCGATCCAGACCCCGCCTCGATCAACCTCGTCTTCGCCCAAGACGCTTTCACCGCCGGCGATGTGTTCGCGAAGGAGCTGGAGCGGCCCTCGCCGCGATTGGCTGGCTGCGTGACGTGGGAGCCCAAGACCGGCGAGGTCGTCAGCGGCTCGGGCAGCAAGGCCAACATCCTCATCAGCAACCGCAACGTCCTCATCATCGCCGACGTGCTCATCGTCAACCGCGGCTTCGCCGATCAGAACCCCAAGCTCGTCGCCGCCCTCGCCGAGGGCGTTCTGGAAGGCAACCGCCTCATCAACGCTTCAGATCCCAAGGCCCTCGCCGCCGCGGCCAAGGCCTTCAAGTGGGATTCGGCGCAGCTCAAGAGCGAGCTGGCCAAGGTCCACCTCAGCAACGGCCCGGAGAACGTCGCGTTCTTCTCCGGCGCCATCGACATGGCCGGCAGCTTCGGCAGCATCTACCAGAGCGCCGTCTTCGCCTACGGCCGTCAATACGTGCCCGATCCCGCGCCCGTCGAGCGATTCCTGGCGCTCACACATCTGCAATCACTCGAGCAGTCCGGCGCGTTCGTCGGCCAGTCGATCGCGATCGCGCCGATCCGCGCCGCCGCGGGATCGACCGTCGAGACCGACCCGGTCTTGAGCAAGGACATCCGCTTCCTCTTCCAGCCCAACTCGGCGATTCTCGAAGCCGACCGCGCCGAGAACACGCAGAACCTCGAAGCCATCATGAAGCTCATGCGCGTCTCGCCCGGCTCCACGATCCTCCTGCGCGGCCACGTCGACGACACGCTCGTACCCGAGTTCAAGTCCCGCGGCGGCGACGCCTTCGTCCGCCAGATGGCCCTCAAAGCCGTGGAACTCAGCAAGAACCGCGCCGCGGAAATCCGCCGCCTACTCATCGAGAAGTACAAGGCCGAACCCGCCCGCATCGAGATGGTCGGCCGCGGCTGGGAAGAGCCGGTCGGCACAACGTCAGACGAGAAGCGGCGCGTCGAGGTGCAATGGTTTACGGTGGAATAAGGGAGCCCTGAGCGCAAGCTCAGGCCGCTTGCCCCGATCGCGTCCTCGTCAGAGCCGCGGGCGCGAGCACGCGGACCTGTGCAACCGGCGCGATGTGAGCACTGATCGCGGAGAGCGCCGAGAGGAGCGGAGAGGTTCAGTGCCGGATCACGGCCCGACTCGGAGAGGCGGTCCACCACAGAGGTCTGTCCATCACGCAACTGACGGGTACGGGGTTTAACGCCCGCACTCAAGCTCTCCGCTCCTCTCCGTTTCTCCGCGATCGTTGCTCACGCCCCCCCGCTGCACAGGCCCGCGTGCTCGCGCCCGCGGCTCCGACCGACCCCGGCTGCACGTCGCCCCTCACGCCTCCGGCCAGCCGCTCTTGACCCACGCCGACCCCCCACACGCGATCTTCTGCCGCCCCAGGAACGCGCCGAGTTGGCCGGTGTGATGCTGGATGTGCCGGATGTTGTACATGTGCAGCTCGGCGCGGGAGAACTTCAGCCGCGCGAAGCCCGAGGGGCCTTGGAGCGATTGGTCGGTCTCGGCGCTCAGCACCTCGCGCGCCCGCTCACGGCAGAAACCCACATACGCTAGCAGATCCGGCTGCGTGAAGCGCTTGGTCGGATATTCCGCATCAATATCGGCCATGCCGCCGGGCTGAAAGACCGGGTGCGGCTTCCAGTCCTGCTCGCTGGCGATGAGATAGCCGTCGGTGCAGTAGAGCGTGTGATACGCCACGACCCAGAACGGATACTTGGCGATCGGCAGATCCCAGTGATCGTCCGGACACGACGCGATGCAATGCCGGAGCATGGCCAGCGAGGCTTCATACTGGCCGAGAAGGGCGCTGGCGAAGGGGGTGAGGGGGGTGTGGGGGGTGGGGGGGGTGGGCATCGGGGATTGTTGTACGCGACCGACGTGAGCAACGATCGCGGAGGAACGGAGAGGAGCGGAGAGGTTGTGTGCGGGTCGTGGTTCCCCGTGCCAGCGAACGGCTCTGCATACGGTGTTCCCGCGTTCATTCATGCCGCACTGATCCACCGACAGAGGCGGGCGCGGGCGGCGCAGCCGCTTTGGAGCCGATGATCCGGACAAGACTCGAGCGTCTTTGTGGTGACTTTGGGCGGTGGTGGCGCGGGGGCGATCGGCGGCGGCACGAGCGTCGTGAAGCTCGCGGCGTGAGCGGCAAGCCGCTGTTCAGTTGTCAGTTGTCAGTTGTCAGCAGACACAAGGCAAAGCAGGCCCCGGGCACGCCCGGGGCCTGCTTTGATGTATCTGACGCTCGCGAGTCCGCGTGCGATCGTGCGTTGAGCATGATCGCGTTCATGTTTCGTGCAGCGTGCTCAGCGCAGGATCGTCACGCTCGCCGTGCGCCGCACGCTGCCGAGCGTGGCGGTAATCGTTGCCGCGGCGTTTCTACGGACGGTACCGGTGCGGACGACGAAGCTCGCCGATGTCGCGCCAGCCGGGATCGTGACCGACTGGGGCACTGTCGCCGACGCGGAGTTTGACGAGAGTTGCACGACCGTTCCGCCCGCCGGTGCCGGGGCGCTGATGCTGACTGCGAGCGTGGCTGTCGAGCCGCCGCGGATCGATGTGAAGCCGGGCGAGATCGCCGTCAGCGCCGGCGGCACCGCGAGCGTGCCGTCGATCTTCATGTAGAAGCCGATCGGGGGCTCTTCATCCAGATCGAAGTTGAACGTGCCCAGGCCCATGCCCGCGCCGCTCTCGACGAAGCCCGTGGTCAGGTTCCGCCAGAAGCTCCCGCCCACGGCCATGCGGTGGCCCGCGAGCGTGCCCGGGTTGCTGCCGTCGGCCCGCGTGAGCTGCACCGACCACGAGCCGCCGGAAGATCGCACGCCCAGGATGTTCGTCTGCACCAGCGGCGCCCAATCAAACTGCTGCGCCGCAGGGATCGAGTACGTGAAGACCCCGCCGCCGGCGGGCAGGTTCGGGATCGTGATCGCGCGGACCAGCGAGCCGGAATAAAAACGGACAACATAGTTCACCGGCACCGACGAGACATAGTTCATCGTGATCGCGTTCACACGCACGGTGCTCGCGAACGAAACCTGCGTCTCGAGCTCGTCGCCGGTGTAATACACGATCTCGCCGGGGATCACCGAGTCAACATAGAGCGTGGTCTGGTTGACGACGCTGGTGGGCGTCTGTGCCCGGGCCGCGGCCCCGGAGAAACAGAACGCCAGCACGAACGCTGCCATCACCACGACACGAGACACGAGCGAAGATTGAAGCATTGACAAGACCTCCTGAGTGTTTGCGGCGCACAAAATGCCCGGCGGCCACTGGACCGCCCACGCGAGCCAGATCGCCAGAGGCGGCCCGAAGCACACTTAGATGTCCGTCCTGCGCCGAGTCTATTGCGAGAGTTTGAAAACACCGTCGCCGGCCGTCCTCTCCGTCTACAAATCCCCTCTCTCTCTGCGTCCCCCTGCGATCCCTGCGTCCTCTGCGTACTCCGATGTCGTGTACAATCTGAACGCGCAGGGCTGAAGCCGGAGCTTGCGCTCCGGGCTCCCTTGATCCCTCGATCCCCTGATCCTTCGGTCCCTTCCCCTCACTCGCCCGCGAGCAGATCCGCCAAAATCTTCACGCCCCAGCCCGTCGGGCCTTTGACGTACGGGCCGGTGTCGCTGTCGACGGCGTGCACGCCCGCGATGTCCAAGTGGCACCAACTCACGCCCTCTTTGACGAAGTATGAGAGGAACGCGGCGCCTTGGCCGGCGTGGGCCTTGCGGTTGGGGTTGGAGTTGAGGATGTCCGCGACGGGGGACTTCATCATCTCGCGGTACTCGCTGTGCATGGGCAGACGCCACACGCGCTCGCCGCTGGTCTCCGCCGCGGCTTCGACCTTGGCCCGCAGCGCGTCATCGTCGCAGAACATGCCGCAGAACGTGGAGCCCAGGGCGGTCACCACGCCGCCGGTCAGCGTTGAGAGCTCGACGATGTACTGCGGTTCGTCCTTGTCGCAGGTGTAGCAGAGCGCATCGGCCAGCACCAGACGCCCCTCGGCGTCGGTGTTGGTGATCTCGACGGTCACGCCGTTGCGGTACGTCAGGATGTCGTCCGGGCGGTACGCCTCGTCGCTGATGCTGTTCTCCGCGGCGCACAGATACGCCACCACGGGGCGGCTGGGCTTGATGATCGTCGCGATCGCGTGCATCGCGCCGATCACGGCACACCCGCCGTCCTTGTCGCGCTTCATCCCCACCATGCCGTTGTTGATCTTGAGCGAGAGCCCGCCGGTGTCGTAGGTCATCGTCTTGCCGATGAGCACGATCGGCTTGCTCTTGTTCTTCTTCACGTTCTCCGGCGTGTACGCCAGGCGGATCATGCACGGCTTGTTCTCGCTGGCCTTGCCCACATTGATGTGACCAGTGAGCTTCTCTTTCTCAAGGTCCTTGCCCTCGATGATCGAGTACTCAAGGCCCACCGCCTTGGCGAGCTTCTTGGCCTGCTCCGCCATGAACTTCGGCGTCGCGATGTTCGGCGGCGTCTCGCTCAGCGTGCGCGCCAGGTTCGCACCGGCCGCGAGATCAAGCCCGAGTTGCAGGCCCTTGACCAGCGGCTTGCGATCGCTGGCGAGCTCAAGGCTCGTGCGCTTCTTGATGTCCGTCCCCTTGCCCTTGAACTGCTGGTTGTCCCAGGTCAGCAAGCCGAACGACTCGCCTAGGCAGCGACCGACGAGCGCCAGATCGAGCTCCGCCTCAGCCGCCGCGGCGCCGAGGTTCAGTTGGATCTTCGTGTCCTTGGTCGCGCTGAGGCGCTTGGCGATCGTCGCGCCGATGCCGCGGAAGTCCGCCGCCTTGATCTTGTCCTTCTTGCCCAGGCCGACGATCAGCACGCGATCGGGATTGCCGCCGCCCGACGGCGGAAACGCCTCGGCGATCTTGCCGCTCTCGCCCGAGCCCTCGGGGCGCTTCGCGGCGTCTCGGATGACCGCCAGCAACGCCGGGTCCGACTTCTTCATCGCCTTGAGCTGCGGCTCGATGTCGCCATCTTGAAACCGTCCGATGACCAGAGCGTGCGGACGATCAAACTCGGCGATGGCGACGGCTTCGAACATGCGAGGTTCCTTTCAAGTGTGCCCGCGGAGCGAGCGGCGAAACGCAGGGCGTGCAGTGGCGGGCGTGAATGTCCGTGACGGGATTCTGGCGTGAACGCGGAGGCCGGAAAGCTGCGGGACAGGTCAAGAGTTTAGCGTCCGGCGTGGCTCGGGCGAGGTTCGTGCGGACAGGCCGTTGGTTGTGCGGTGAGTGGGGGGCTGAGCGGTGGGGGTCGGGGGGTGGGGTGCGGCCGGGATCCGGCGGCGCGTGCATCGAGCCCACGTCACGCCGGTATGCTCCGGTCTATGGACACGATGCTCACGCAGGCACGACGGACGCTGGCGCTGCTCTTGGTCGCGGGTGTCGCGGCTGCGATCTGCACGCCGATCGCCTCAGCACGTTCGTCGCCACCGACCGAGCCCCCGGCAGCGCCGGCCAAAGCGCCGCCCGAGTTCGCCCCCGATCTCGCGGCACAAATCGCCACCATCACGCCCGACTCGCTGATGACGATCGTCAAAGCGCTGCCCGCGAAACGCTCGCCCGGCCCCACCGACGAGCACCGCGAGGGACTCAACAAAACGCGCGCGATGCTGAGTGAGATGGCCACCAAGCTCGGCTACACGCCCCGCATCGAGCCGGTGGCCTGGAAGAAGCGCGAGTTCCCCAAGCCCGCCGGGGCGCCCGCCGAGGCACCCAAGGCCACGCCCGACGAACCGACCAAGCCCGCCTACGGCAACGTCATCTTCGAGATCCGGGGAGTTGACCGCCCGCGAGAAGTCGTGATCGTCGGCGCGCACTTTGACGCCGTGCCCGCCGCCCCCGGCGCAGATGACAACGGCAGCGGCGTCGCCGGCCTGATGGAAATCGCCCGCGTGATGCGAGATCGCAAGCCGGCACGCACCGTGCGTTTCGTACTCTTTGATCTCGAGGAAATCGGCCTCGTCGGGGCGGTGCAACATCTGGAGCGCTGGAACGAAGCGCAAGCGGCGCTGCCTGCCGACGAACGCGAGTCGATCGCGCTCATGCTCAGCCTCGACGGCATCGGCTACTACGACGAAGCCCCCGGCTCGCAGAAGAACCCATTCAGCGGCGTCCCCGGCCTGCCCAAGACCGGCTCGGCCGGCGACTTCATCGCCATCGCCACCATCAGCAAGCACTCGCCGATCATCCGACGGCTCGACAAGCACATGCGCGAGGGTTCGCCGGAGCTCAAGACCGTCGTTGTTGATGTCTTCCCGATCGCGCCGCCCGATCTGCTGCGATCAGACCACGCGCCGTTCATGCTGCAAGGTCATCCGGCCGCGATCGTCGCCGATAGCGCGAACTTCCGCAATCCGCACTATCACCAGCCAACGGACACGCCCGAGACGCTGAACCCACCGTTCTTCGCGCGCACCGTCCGCGGCTTGGCGTATGGCGTCATCAAGATCGCAGACGAAGTCCCGCCCGTGCCAAGGCCCAAGGGACCGCAGAAGCCCGAGCCGCCGCCAGTGCTGCCGCCAGCGGTGCCCGCGCCCGCGTCCGGTGACGCGAAGCCAACCACGCCGGGTTGAGTGCCGCGAGATCGCCGCGAGAACATCGGATCAGAGCGTGAGTGGAACGACGCCAACGGCATCGAGCCGCTGCCCAGAATGCACATCAAGCCTCAAGCCTCAAGCCGCCGTGTTGAGATCAGTTCAGTTCGCCCTCCCCCGGTCCCTACCGGGGGAGGTGGCGAGTCTGCGAGCCGGAGGGGGCGGGGCGCACGGCGATTGCTTGATCGCGAAGATATCGAAGTCGCGCCCTCCGCCGCGAAGCGCGGCACCTCCCCCAGTAGGAACTGTGGGAGGGTGAACGCTGACGCACGGTTTCAACAGAGCAGCCTCAAGCCTCGCCTCTCACGCCTTCAACTGCGACAGCGCCTTCAGCACGCGATCCGTGACGACGTCGAGCTTCTTCTCATCGGTGTCATAGTCGCCGCGAGCGATCGCGGCCCGGGCGGCGGCGACCTTGTCAGCGCGGATGTCGGTACGAAGCCCCAGCGAGATCTCGCGCTGGGCCTGTGACGCCGCGATCGCGGCGGGTGAGAGATCAACGGTGTCAACGCGAGACTGCGCAGCGTCCGCGGGTTTCGCGCTCGCAGCGGCGGCATCGGCCGGCTTGGCCGAGCGGGTGGCGGCGGTCGAGACGACAGAACGGTCATACGAAGAAACAACAGCCATGAGATATCTCCTACGCACAAAGAGGCCGCGCCGCCCGTGAGGGCTTTGCGAGCAAGTGAACAACCGGCAGTGCCCGGCGATCCATGCCGCAACCGCGAATCCGTTCTTGTGCGAGCGACTCTACACTGAGTGCTCGATGTCAAAGGTCACCGCGAACATCGAATAGATCGACCGTGACGGGCATCGCGCTTGAGACAATCGCAGATTTGGTCAAGAATCGCTAAGTTGTTTGTTTTCAGTGGTTTACGTGCGATTTGAGGGGTCCTTTGATGCACCGCAGCCCAATTCGTGTTCCCCATCTATTCGGTTATCGAGACCTAACCGGGAGATTTGGGACAAGCCCCCAGTCCGAGAATCACCGGCGTAGCGCTCGCCCGCTGTGGCGCGTGATCGCCGGTGCGTTTCTTTGCACAACTCTCGCGCTCGGCGCGGGCGGGTGTCAGAGCGAATCGCTGGAGCGCCTTGAGCCTCGCGCAGACACCACGCCCGCAGTGAACCTTGACGAAGCGGCGGACCTGTTCCGCCCGCGCTCGGCGCGAGCGAGCGATGGTGGTGGCATCGCCGGCGCCGCCGGCGGCGATGAAACGCAGGGCGGCGTGCCCGCGCCGGAGGTCGATATCTTCGGCACGCGCGATGCGAAGTTGGGCCGCGCATCCGGTGCCGCTCGCTCACCAACGACCGACGCGCCCTCGCCCGCCGCCACCACCGACGCCGAGCGGGCCAAGACCGCTGCACGCCAAGGCTGGACCATCGTCCTCAGCGCGTTCCGCGGCGCCGACGCCGTCGAAAACGCCAACCGCCTTCAGCAGCAAGTCCGCGTGACCCCCGAGCTTCGCGACGCCTTCGTCGAGCAGCGCGGCCAGAGCGTCATCCTCGGCCTCGGTCGCTTCGCTCAGGCGAGCGACGCCGACGCCAAACGCACACTCGAGATGGTCCACAGCCTCAGCGGCACCGCCGCGGGCTCGACCGAAGTCCAGCGCCCCTTCGCCAGCGCGTTCCTCGCGCCGCCGGATGTCCCGACGCTCGTCGGCGGTCGCCCGGAATACAACCTGACCCAGGCCGATCGCGAGTTCGGCAAGGACGCGCTCTACACCCTTCAAGTCGGCGTCTACGGCAACGTGGACCCGAAAAAACAGGCCACGCCGGCCGACGTCGCCGAGTTCCGCCGCCTCGCCGAAGAGGGCGCCACCCGCCTGCGCAAGGAAGGCGAGCTGGCCTTCTATTACCATGGCGATACCAAGAGCATGGTCACCATCGGGGTCTTCGGCAATGACGCGGTCGGCAAGACCGAGCCGCGGGCGCTGCGAGAGCTGCGGCTGCGATTCCCGCACAACCTGTACAACGGTGCGGGAATCCGCGTGCGCCGCGCCGGGCAGGAAGTCGTCCAGCCGTCGGTGATGGTGAAGATTCCGGCTCGCTGAGCCCCCGTCCCCCTGGTCATCTCGCGGCTGACTCGCGTTCCGCCCGCGTAGACGCATTCAGCCTTCGGGCTCGCCGGGTTTTGGATTGGCGAGTCGGCTAGGTACAACCCTCGGTCCGGGGCATGGGCCTTCCCCTGCGCGGCTTTCCGTCGTCGGCGAGGAGCCGCCTTCGAAGATTACCCATTTTGACGTCAAGCGGACTTCGCGGTGGAATTGCCGCAATCGGTCGCGCCGCCAGTGGCAGCGGTGGCATTCCTCGTGTAGGCTCTCCTGTGCTGGGTCTTCTAGCTTTTTGACGTCGGTCCAAGGTGTCGCGCGGTGTGCGTGGTGCCGTGGGCCATCAGTTCGTCGCCCATCGTCGGCAATCTTCTTTGCCGCCCTTGTGCAGCGCCCGGCACGCAGCCCACCGTTGACTGAAAGAGGACGAGCGATCATGAAGACCAAGAAACTGCTGATGTTGGCCGGTATCGGGTTCTTTTCCGCCATCGGCACCGCCCAGGCGCAGTTCCCGCTGGAGATCTATCAGGTCTACGGCGGCAACAGCACCACCGTGACTGCCGGCAACTACCGCTACGACTACGTGATCCTGCGGAACCGCAGCAGCATCCCGGTC
>JAIEQQ010000036.1 GCA_019747615.1 Phycisphaerales bacterium | reverse complement strand
GCCCGGGGGGCCCCGGCCCCCCGGCCCGGGGGCCGGGGGCCCGGGGCCGCGGGGGCGTGCGTGGTCCGGGTGCATGAATCGTCCAGAAACTTTGCGGCCGGGCAAGGGATGGCCATGGGTTCTGCGTTGCTGGGGTGGGAGTAGGCCGGCGATTCGACGCCGTCAGCCACCGGCGGGCGCTGAGCTTGCCCCGCTCCTCATAGGCCACCACCAGAACAGGAATGCTCATCATGTGCTTGCGATTGAATCGTCTCCTCACCGTCTCATCGATGCTCGCTCTGGCACTGGCAGGCGCACAGACCGCTCTTGCCCAGACCGAAGTCGAGCCCAACAACACCATCGCGCAGGCCAACGTGCTGGCGAGCACGAGCACGACGGTCACGGGGGCCTTCGCGCCGGCGGGGACTGACGTTGACTACTTCAGGTTCACGCTGACCGAGACGAGCATCGTCTCGATCCGGGTGTGGGGGCCGACGCCGGGAGTCTGCCCGTCCGGTGGTATCTTTGATCCGGTGGTGACTCTGTACAACGCGAGCGGGCAGTTCGTCGCCCAGAACGACGACGCTCAGACGTTGTGCTCGCGCCTTGATGCAACGACGGTACCACTCATGGGGTCGCTGCCTGCCGGCACGTACTATGTCGACGCGAGGAATCTTGGCGGAGGCGCGGCGACGATGCCATACTCACTGGTGGTCTCTGCGGGCGCCACACCGGTGCCGATCGTTGAGAGCTTCACTTATCAGGGCAAGCTTGACTCGGCGGGCCAGCCGGTGCACGGCGAGACGCAGATGAAGTTCTCGCTCTGGTCTTCCCCCACCAGCACCGCGGCGGGCAGCCGGTTGAGCCAGCCGATCCTGCTCCCGGGGGTGGCCATCATCAACGGCCTCTTCAACGTCAATCTCGACTTTACGATTCCCAACGCGCCGGCGAACTATGACGGCAACGAGCGCTACCTGCAGATCGAGGTGGCGGATCTGAACGGCAGCGGCAACTTCACGACGCTCGAGCCGCGTCAGCGCCTGTCGCCAACGCCGCACGCGGTCCACGCGCTGAGGTCGGGCCTGGCGGCGCGGGCGACGCTTGCGGACAATGCGACCAACGCGCAGAACGCGAACCAGGCCACCTTCGCCACGAACGCGAACACTGCATCGAGCGCGTTGAATGCGACGTCCGCCGACAGCGTTTCGTGGAGCGGGATCACGGGCAAGCCCCCCGAGTTCGCCGACGGCAGCGATGAGACCGGCGGCTGGCTGGAAGACGTGGCGAACGACAAGACGTACACCGGCCGCCAAGTAAGCATCGGCACGGCCTTGCCCGGCTCCTTCGACCTTGCCGTCAGTGGCACCGCCGCCAAGACCGGCGGCGGCTCTTGGGCCATCTTCAGCGACGAACGCCTCAAGCACGACATCAAGCCCATGGCCGGCACACTCGACCGCCTCCTGCAACTCCGCGGCTACACCTACCAGTACAACACCGACGCCATCGCAGAGCGACTGGCACTCCCCGGCACGCAGATCGGCCTGCTCGCTCAGGAAGTCGAGCGCGTCTTCCCGGACTGGGTCGCAAAGGACAAGCAGGGATACCGCTACGTGACCGAGCGCTCGACCACCGCCCTCATGGTCGAGGCCCTGCGTGACCTTCGCGCCGAGAAGGACGCAGTCGCCGCAAAGGCCGCCGCGGCGCAAGCCGAGATCGAGCAGTTGAAGGCCCGCCTCGAAGCGATCGAAGCCGCGATGAAGTCTGGCAACAGCGCTCGCAAGTAGAGCGGATGTTGCCCCCTGGGTGTCTCGCACGCCGCGAGGACCTTTGAGCGTCTTGAAGTCTCCCAGATTCACAGAACTCAACCGCCACGCCGACGCCCGCACGATGAAACTCGCGCGGGTTTTGGCATGCAACGACGATCGCGTGGTATGCTGTAATTGCCAGCGGCCGACGTCTGTCAGCGGCCGGGTATCGCACGCTGTCTCCCAGGAGATTTTCATGGGCCCGTTCCGCACACTCGCCCTGTCCGCCGTCGCCGCCGTAATCACATTGGCTGCGTCCGGTGCCCACGCGCAGACATTCAGCAACACTGCCGCGATCGCGATGCCCACGTCGGGAACCGACGGGCGCGCCGCGCTGTATCCCAGCACGATCACCGTCAGCGGCGCACCGGCATCGATCGTCGGCGTGAACGTGACACTCAGCAATCTGACACACAACTTTGTCGGGGATATCAACGTCCTGCTGGTGGCGCCGGGCGGGCAACGCATCCTGCTCATGTCCAACACCCACGGCACCAGTAGTTCTTCCGTCCCCGCGAACGGCGAAACGCTCACGTTTGCGCCCAGCGGGCCCCCGCTGCCCACGACCAACGACCCGGTGGTCAGCGGAACCTACATCTGCTCGGCCTACAACCCGCCGGCGAACCTGCCGTCACCCGCACCGGCCGGACCCTATCTGACCTCGCTGGTGCCGATCATCGGCTCCGACGCAAACGGGGTCTGGCAGTTGTATGTCTGGGACGACTTCCCCAGTCTGGACAACGGCACGTTCGCCGGTGGCTGGTCGATCACCTTCACCAGTGCCGTCGCGCCGCCAAGCACCGCCATCACCTACCAGGGTCGCCTCACGATTGGCGGAGCGCCGGTCAACGGTGCCGCCAACGTGCGGTTCACGCTTTGCAACAATGAGATCGCTCCGCTCGCATCGGCCGCGCTCGGGACCCCGGTCTCGCGGTCGTTCACCGGCATTCAGGGCGGCCTCATCACCACCGCCCTGGACTTCGTCGAAGCGCTCGACACCGATCTGCCGCTCTGGCTCAACATCGAGGTGGAGTCGCCCCCCGGCTCGGGCTTCGTGACGCTCTTGCCCCGCCAGCCCCTGACCCCGGCGCCCAAGGCCCGCGTCGCTGCGCGCGCGACTCTTGCCGACACCGCCGCCACCGCCAACCAGCTCGCCCCCGGTCGCCAGCGCATCCGCGGCGGGCTTGGCCCGGTCAACGACTCCCCGGGCATCTGGTTCGCCTCGCCCGTCGCATCACCGGTCGATCGGGCGTTCGTCGGCCAGCGCGACGACTTCAACGTCGGGTTCTTCAACTCCGGCTGGAACTTCGTCGTCAACTCCAACGGCAACGTGGCCGTCGGTGACAGCTCCGGCAACGCCCCAACCGAGCGCCTCACCGTGAACGGTTCGATTCAGCTCAACACCGGCACCATTTCCGCCCCGACCCGGCTGGCCTTCGGCCCCGTCGGCAATCTGACCGGCGGTGCCGAGAGCTCCGATGCGGTCTACTTCCAGCGTGTCAATGTTTCCAACGACACCACCGATCTGCGTCTGTTCGTCGGCGACAACCCGGACTTTGCTCCAGCGACCAGTGTCGACGCCTTCTCGATCTGGACCAACAACACCGTGACCGACGGCATCGAACGCTTCCGCTTCGAGAGCAACGGCAACGCCTTCAAGCCCGGTGGCGGCTCGTGGGCGGCCCTCTCGGACCCGCGCGCCAAGCACGACATCGCACCGCTCGCCGGCACGCTCGACAAACTGCTGAACCTGCGCGGCTACTCCTTCCTCTACAACGACGACCGCATCGCCAGCGGCCTCGCACGCCCCGGCACTCAGATCGGCCTCATGGCCGACGAAGTCGCCCGCATCTTCCCCGACTGGGTCAGCACCGATGCAAGCGGCACGCGCTACGTCACCGAACGCGCCACCACCGCACTCATGGTCGAAGCCCTGCGCGATCTGCGGGCAGAAAAGGACGCCGTGGCGGCCAAGGCCGACGCGGCGCAGAAGCAACTCGACGCCCTTAAGGCCGACGCCGCCAAGCGGGAGGCCGATGCCGCGCGGCGTGACGTGGAGAACGCCGATCTGAAAGCCCGCCTCGAACGGCTCGAAAGACTCATCAACGCCATGCCAGAGTAAGTCTGGCGCTGCGAGCTGACGGTTCGGTTTGTCAGCAGTCCATATCAGAATTGCCGAACCTCCCGCACTTCAGCCCGAACAAGTTCCCGCCAAAGTGGCTGGCATTTCGCGCCGCGTGCGGTAGTCTCTGGGGATGACGCACCTCCGAGTCTTCTTGATCGCCTGCGCACTCATTTTTGGGACCTGCGTGTTGGCGCCGTCGATCGCGCTTGCCCAGAACCCCGGCACCGCCTTCACGTACCAGGGCCGCCATGATCTCTCCGGCGCGCCCTACACGGGCACGGCGGACCTGCGGTTCCAACTCTTCAAAGGTGCCGACGCCAAAGGCGCTCCCATCGACCGCTCGAACGTTCAGGTCACCGGCGGCCTCTTCACCGTGCTGCTGGACTTCGGCCAAGACATTGCCGCCGTGAACTTGTTCATCAACGGCGTTCCCACCTTCCAGCAGGCGAGCGTCGAGATCTCCGTCCGCACGCCCGCCGGCGGTGCTGGCCCCTTCACCGCGCTCACGCCGCGGCAGGTCATCACTCCCGCGCCGCTGGCCGCGGGGCTCGTGGGCCTGGGGCGCGCGGGCACCAGCGTTGCCGACCAGTTCAACTTCAGCGAAAACAACACGTTTCAGATCAGCGCTGAGGTGATCCAAGTTGTCACACCTTCGCGAGCGGGTGACGTGGACTTGGTCGAGCTCCGGCTGGTCAACACCGCCGCGGCCCCGCAGCCCGTCACCCTCCAGCTCCGCCAGGGCTCGAGCACAATCATCGCCAGCAGCACCGCCATCGCGCCGGTGGGCACCAGCTTTGTCTCGTTTACCTTTCCGGCCGGCACGAGTGTTTCCGGCGGATCGGTGCTCCGCCTTGTCATCAACACCACCAACACCCTGGGCGTCCGATACAGCACCGCCAACCCGTACAGCGGCGGCGATGCCAACTTTCTGACCGGCGCTGATCTGGTCTTCTCCGTCGTCTTCCGCGCCGAGGGCTCCTTCGCCTCTTCGCTGCCGCTGCAGATCTCCAACTTCTCGACCGATCGGCTCTTTTCGCTCACCGGCGGCGCAACAAACGGATACGTCACCCTCGCGATTGAAAACGAAACCGGCACGTTCGGCGCCGGCCGCTTCCAGTTCCGCGCCACGGGCCCCGGCGCAACCGAAGGCGCCAGCAAGCTCCGTATCAGACCCGCCACCGGCAGCAACACCGCCGGCCTCACCATGCTCTCCACCGGTGAAGTGGGTGTGAACGTCACCGCCCCGCTCTCACGCCTTCATGTCGATGGCGATCTCCGCATCACCGGCGGCGCGATCATCATCCCCGGCACGACCCGCACGCTCTCCATTCCGGCGATGGCGTTCCACCGCCAAGACCTGGCCATGGGCGTGAGCCTGCCGACGAGCGCGAACGTGTCGGGCACGACCGCTGGCCAGACCGTGACGATGCTCGCGCCACTCAACCTGCCCGACGGCGCGAACATCACGTCCTTTCAACTGCACTACATCGACAACTCGAGCGCGAACTCGATCTCCGCGACGCTCCTGGCGGCGCCGAAGGCCAGCTCGATCGTCGTCGGCCGCGCGAACCTGACCTCCAGCGGCGCCGCATCAACGGCGATCCAGACCATCACCCTCCCCGCAACTCCCTCGGGCGTTGATAACGACGCCGATATGTTCTTCGTCCGCGTCACATGGGTGACGCCCGCCGTGACCGGCGACATCTCTTTCCGCGGCGTTACGGTGCAGTATCAGATCGCCGCGCCCCTGCCCTGACGCTCACGCCGCTTGGCGCTCGCGGCACGTGCGACCGGACCATCGCTGAATCCGCAGCCGCTTTTGCCGCGCCGCACGGTTCGCGCCGCGCCGTGCATTGTCGTGACAATCAGCCAGCCTCAAAAACACCGAGCCCCGGATTGCTCCGGGACTCAGTGTGGTGTGCGAAAATGAAGAGTTCTGACGATCCCTGCCCGTCGTGCTCAGCGGCGACGACGACCGGCGATCAGGCCGGCCAGGGCCAGCATCGCGCCAGCGCCGGGCGCGGGGACTGCGAAGCCGATGTTGGCTCCGGCGCCGTCGCCGCGGATGTGGGAGAAGTCGATGGTGATCGAGGTCAGGTTCGCGTCGTTGATCTGAACAACGCCCAGGGCGGTGTTCCAGTGCGGGTCTACGCCGCCAGCGCCGGTGACGGAGTTGTTGAGCGTGAAGGTGCCCGGGCCGCTGGTGAACTGGTTGAGGCCGTAGTTGCCGCCGCCGGTGTAGTCGCCCAGGAAGGTGCCGTTCTGATTCACCGTCGCGGTAGTCTGTCCACCGCCGAAGCTCGTCGTCCGCCCGAGGCCCGCGACGCCGACGTAGATCTGGTTCGCCGGGACGGGCGTCGTCCAGCTAAACGTCACTCTCCACGGCACCGCCACCAGCGGATCCGGCCCGCTCAGGAGCGTCGCAGCAAAGAGCTCCCAGTTGTTCCAGGTATAGGTGTCCGGGCCGGAGACCACGTTGCCGGTAGTCAGCAGCGGGTTGTTGCCGCGAGCGTGCAGGAAGGTCGACGGGATCGAGTATGTCACGGTAACGTTGCCCACGCCCGGCAGGTTGTACACCGAGCCGTTGGGCACTGAGGTGCCGAACGCCGGGGGCGACATCTGCAGCCAGTCGATGTTGTAGATCGACGCGCTGGCGCTGGGGGCCAGCGTTGATGTCAGGGCGGCCAGGGCGAACAGGGACGCTGCGGTGCGAAGTTTCATCTCTTTCTCCTTGATGATGCCCGAGCGAACTGCGCGGGCGTGGACTTGAACACGAGGGCGAACGCGTGGGCGGGTGTGGTGAGTCGCGGCCTTGAACCGAACCCAGAGACACCCGACACGAAGACTTGCCGCCAGCGCGCCGAACCTTGCAGCATCTTGGAAAAAATCTGAGTCGCGAGTCGCGGGTTGGGATCAAGGGAGCCCTGAGCGCAAGCTCAGGCTTCAGCCTCGGGCATCGAGATCCTCCAAGACATCGAGGTACGCAGAGGACGCGGGGAGTGCAGGGGAACGCAGAGAAAGGCCGGAAGGCCGGTGTTTCAACGAAGGGACGGAAGGAATGGAAGGGATGGGAGAGGGCCGAGATTTGTGGGCCGAGGGCCGAGGGGGGAAAGGCCAACATGAGTGAACGCGAAAAAGGCCGGGGACCTTGTACACGGAGGACGCGGAGGTACACGGAGGGGAGGGGAGGAGAGCGGAGGGAGAGGGGAAGGGAAAGGGGAAGGGGAAGGGGAAGGGAGGGGGTGGCGGAGTTCACCCGTGATTGGGTGCCGTCTGCGAACCGGCGAACCCTTCCCGGCTCGGCTGGCTTGGGGGTTTCACTACCATCGCACCCCCGAAAACGCACCTTGAACCCGGCTTTTACCTTATCGGGGGTGAAATCAATGGCTTGAGCTCGACTTTGCCTCTATTTTGCAATCGGCGAGTTCGGGCCGTTTCGCGAGACGTTCGCGGACCCCGGCCTGCCCACCACGGTCGGTGCTGATGCGACGAGGAATGTCGCCGGACCCCGACCGCCACTTTGCAGGAGAGAGAGCATGAAGAGTGTCATCGCATTGATCGCTGTCGCCGGCCTGACCGCCGCGGCCTCCGCCCAGAGCGGGTTCACCCTCACCGCGGGCACCGCGACGTACTCCACCGCGTCGTTCAACAACCCCTACGCCAGTTGGGCGACGACCTCGTCCTCGGCCGCCACGGCCCTCACGGTCTCGGGCGCCAGCAGCCGCACCTCGGCCACCGCCGCCCTCCGCCACGACACCTGGGGCTTCCGCTACACCGGCCAGGGCCTCTCGTCCAACGTCAATACCTTCGCCAGCCAGGGCTTCGGCAACGGCGTGACCGAGACCGCCAGCGGCGGCAACGGCTCCTGGTCGCGCAACGGCATCGGCAGCACCGCCGGCGGCCTGTTCAACGCCCGCTTTGACTTCGCCCTCACCCAGCCGGTGGCCAACAGCGCCCTGCTCCAGATCACGCTGACCATCACCAACCCCAGCACGGTCAACGCCCTGGGCCTGCGCCTCTTCAACTCGGCCGACCACCAGCTCCTAGGCACCAGCGCCGGCGACGCGCTGAACCCCGCGCTCCAGAGCTTCGGCAGCCTCGTGGGCATCCGCTCGGATGAGACCGCCGGCGCCGCCAGCATGTACATGATCCACTACGCCGACAATCCCGGCACCTACCGCGGCGCAACCCCCGCCAACGTCTACACCACCGGCAGCGGCGCCGCCAACAGCGCCAACGGCGGCCTGCACAACAACACGATCAACATCCCGGCCGCCACCGACGCCGCCTCGGGCTACTCGTGGGACGTCACCATCGCCGCGGGCCAGTCCCGCTCGGTCACGGCGTACTACTCGGTCAACTACACGATCCCGACCCCCGGCGCCGCGGCGCTCCTGGGCGTCGCGGGCATGGTGGCGACGCGCCGCCGTCGCGCCTGATCGGAAGTGGCAGAGTGGCAAAGTGGCAGAGTGGCAGAGTGCCGAGCCACACGGAGCGGCCTGCCACGTCGACTGAGTCGCATCACAAAGAAACGCCCCGGGCTTGCCCGGGGCGTTTTGTGTTCTTTCTGCTGACCACTGATGACTGACAACTGAAGACTGGCGGCAATAGGCAATCGGCAATCGGGCGAAGCACTCTGCCACTCTGCCACTCTGCCACTTCCCCGTTCACGCCGCCAGCTTCACCTTCGTCCCGTCCTCGCCGCTCACATCGGTGATCGCGAAGTTGCCTCCACCTCCCCCACCGATGCCGAAGCTGACGGTGAACTGCGCGGGGTTGCCGCGGGCGGTGGAGCGGACGGCGGTGACTTGGTAGGTGCAGGGCGAGGAGCCAGCCGGAATGGTCTCGTCGGTGAACGAGCGGACGCCGGTGGCGCCGACGAAGGTGAAGGGCGCGCTGGCCGCGGAGCCGATGCGGCGCTTCACTTCATAGATCGTGCCCGAAGTGCCGCTGGGGTTGTTACATTTCCACTTGAGTTCCACCGCGCCGTTCTGCAAGAGCCCGACGGTAAACTCAAACGGCGTGCCCGGCGGCGGCGTGGTGCCCGGCGTGGCGGGCGCGGGGATCTGCGCATCAACATACACCTGCGCGTTGCCGGTGGTGTCGGCGAAGTTCTTGATGATGTCGATCATGTCGCTGCCAGCACCCGGCCCGCTGTGCATCGCGCGGACGCGCTCATAATAATTCAACGTCGCAGCCTTCGAAGCCTGCCGCGCCGCCTCGGCGGCGTTGTACGCCGTGCGCGCCTGCGCCGTCAGCGTCGCCAGGGCCGTGACTTGTGCCGCAGTGAGGCCGATCTTTGTAGGCCCCGCCTGCCACGGGCTGATGTGCGATTCGTAGAACTCGATCTTCTCAAGACGCGAAACG